>CABQJA010000177.1 GCA_902464345.1 uncultured Clostridium sp. | reverse complement strand
ATCCCCCAGAGTCTCGGCAGAATCAATATCAATGCAACAATAAATACCAGAGTCCGCAGTACGGATATGATTGCTGAGATCAACCCATTAGAGAATGCCGAAAACATTGATGATGCGAAGATATTAAATCCGGCAAATACAAAGTTCCAGATAAATATCATATAACCATGATAAGTCAGCTCATATACTCTCCCTGCCGGATCTGTAAAGACCGTGATCAACGGTCTCGCCAGCAGGATTGATAATACAATCATAAGCGTGGTCCCGACTCCGATAAGGGTCAGAGAATACCGGAATACCTTCTTTAAATAATCCTCATCTCCCTGACCGTAATTATAACTGATGATCGGTGCCGCACTTGTTGCAAATCCGAAATAGATCGCCGTAAACAGATACTGCAGGTACAAAATAATTGTAATCGCCGCTACTCCATCCTCTCCAACCAGCTCCATCATGGAAATGTTAAATAAGAATGTGGTAATTGCCGCTGCCAGATTCGATAGTAGCTCAGAGGATCCATTCGTAATCGTCCTCCGGACTACCCAGCCCCGAAACCGTGGTTTGACATAGCACAATCCCTTTCCGGCACAGAAAAAATAAATTACAGGAATAACCCCGCCTACGATCCGGCTGATCGAGGTTCCCCAGGCAGCTCCACGGATTCCCATATCCATAACCACAATAAACAGATAATCCAGTCCGACATTCAGGCCGCCGGAGATCATAGTCAGCACCAGCGCCAGCTTCGGCTTTCCTGCCGTCACCAGCAAGGTATTATTAATGACCTGAAGGATACAGAACATAGCCGAAGCAAATAAAATCCTGCCATAATCCGTACAATATGGAATCAAACGGTCACTAGCACCCAGTAGTCTGGCCACCGGTTCAATTCCAATTGTCAATCCGACTGCAAATAAAATCCCCGCAATCGCAGACACCAACGTTATCAGGCTTAAGCTCTCCTTCGCCTCCTGATGCTTCCCTTCGCCCAGCTGTCTGCCTATGATGGCACTGCCGCCCGTTCCGAACATAACGCCAATCCCATATAACAGGAAATCAATCGGCAGATCAATATTGATTGATGACAGGGCATCACTTCCCACATAATTGGACACAAATATCCCATCTACCATTGTATAAAAATTCACCAGAACCAGCATCAGAATCGACGGTATCGAAAACCACAACAGCTCCGGTAATGTAAATTTCTTTGAAATCTGAATCTCCATCGTCGTCTTTCACCTCTCTACTATTCTAAGGTATCTCCTACCCGGAAAGTCAAGCTATTTTATCATAGGATAGTAGAAAAACACAAGGCGACCAAAAGATATTCTTCCTATAAAAGGATCAACGATAGGCTTCAAAATAATTCTCCAGCTCGCACAGTGTCCGGCTGCAGTCTAACAGCTCCTGCCGGATCTGTTCCCGGTGTGCATCACTTTTCCCCTTATAAAGGATTTTGTGCTCCATACTGGCCCACAGATCCATCTCAATCGTGCGGATCTGCAGCTCCACCGGAAAGATCTCTGTCGCATCCGAACAATAAACCGGCACCCCTACGATCAGATGATAACTACGATAACCGTTCTCTTTTGGATTTTTTATGTAATCTTTTTCACGGACAAAAATCAGATCTGACTGCTTCGTCAGAAGATCGATCAGAGTGTAAATATCCTCCAGAAAGTAACAGATGATCCGGATTCCCGCAATATCCCGCAGGCAGTCCTTGGCATTGCCTACTGTAGGCTCCAGTCCTCGCTTGATCAGCTTATTCTCGATACTTTCCTTTGTCTTAATTCTATATTGAATATTGTGATATAATTGTTCTTCCTTTTTGGCATAAAGAGAGTGCCCCAGCACCTGAATCCTGGTCTGAAGCATATTCATTGCATCCTCATAGGGAGAAACCAGTTCATAATACTCCCGATCCGTCATTGTAACCAAATCCCCTTCCATAATCTGCATTCATATATATCTGATTATAGCTTACGGCTCAGTTGTGTTCATCCTGTGATGCATTTCTAAAGTTTTTATTTCCTTATTCCGATTTCTCTTTGGTTTTCTCTTACTTTGGGTTTCTCTTTCTTCGCTTATCTGTCCTATTCACACATACGATATCCGACACCTAATTCATTGATGATATAATTCTTCTTACCCGGCTTCGCGCCGAATTTCTTCCGGATATTTGCCATATTCACCTGCAGTTTTTTCGTACTGCCGATATCGCTATAGCCCCAGATTTCCTGAATGATAAAGCTATAGGTCAGCATCTTTCCGGCATGCTCGGAGAGCAATGCTACGATGTTATACTCCGTCTGCGTCAGCTTAATCTCCTTATCTGCGATCCGGACTGTCCGGGCATCATAATCGATTGATAGTTCCCCGGTCTCAAACTGTCCTCCCGGCAGTTTTCCATTCTCTGCACGATGTGAATTGGTCCGAAGTGCAGTCTGTACCCGTGCTACCAGCTCTGCAGAACCGAACGGTTTCGTCACATAGTCATTGGCGCCCAGATTCAATGCCTCTACTTTATCCTGTTCATCAGATCTGGCCGACAGGACAATCACCGGTGTCAGAGATTCTTTTCTGATTTCCTTCAGGAAAGCAATGCCATCCTTATCCGGAAGACCCAGATCCAGAATCACCAGATCCGGATGATAGGACGTAAATAACATCATTCCATCCTCACAGGAATATCCGGAAATTGCCTGATATCCATTCGCCTCCATCAATGCACTTAACAGATTATTGATGTTTTCCTCATCTTCTATCACTAATATTTTATATCGATTCTTCATCACTTTCCCGCTCCTCTACATCCAGGGTAAATCTGAAAACCGCACCCCCGCTGTTTGAATTTTCAGCAGTAATATCCCCACCATGTGCTTTGATGATTGTTGCACAAACCGACAATCCAATTCCTTCTGCAAAGATTGTCTTTAACTTATCCTCCGGGATACCCTTGCCATTATCTCGGATTTCAAAGATAACCTTATCAGAAATGGTAAATGCCCGCAGCCATATTTTATCCATTCCTTCTGCATGTTGAACTGCATTTTCCAAAATATTCACAATTACCTGCTCGATCAGCAGCGCATCCATCGGTATCATTACCAGTTCATCCGGTATATCGACCTCTACCTCCTGATCGGCATACCGTTTGCTGAACTTTACCAAAACAGAATCCAGAAGCTCATCCAATGCTGTCGATGTCTTGATGATTGTTACATTTTCCCCATCCAGTCTGGTAATTGACAGTAGATTCTCCACCATCCGATGCAACCACTGCGAGTCCTCCTTGATGCCCTCCAGCATCTGATTCTTCTGCTCCTCTGTGAAATCCTGTCCATTTTCCAGCAGAGCAGAGCTCGCTCCGTATATAGTTGTCAGAGGTGTCCGAAGATCATGTGATACAGCCCGCAACAGATTCGCCCTCATTTTCTCCCGTTCGCCTTCCAGTCGAATCTGTTCCTGATGCTTAATCTTACTCGTCAGACAACAGGTAATCAGTGTCATTGCAATCATAATGATCGCAGATAAAAGATTTTCCGGAATTGTGAAATTAATCCGGAAATAAGGAAATGTAAAGGCATAATTCACAGCCAGTACACTTACTACGGATGCTATCACTCCATATACAAAGCCATCCGTGATAACCGAAATCAGGAACACCCCCAGCATGAAAATGCTGGGAATCAGCACATGCTCCTCAAATACGTTCTGCATAACAAGACACAATCCAAAACTCGCCAATAATATAGCAATCGTTACACTTATGTTTTTAATTATAATCAGCTGCTTTTTCATATTCCACCTCTTACGAATCTTATCCTAGTGTCTTTGCAGATGGTTCTATACTATAATAGCATAATACCGGCAAAGATACGGATAAGACAACTTACGATTTCTCTGCCATCCAATGCTTGCGATAATGGCTTCTACGATATTCCCTCGGTGTCTGCATGGTTTCCCGCCGGAATATCTTTCCAAAATAACTGTCGGATGAATATGCCAGATATTCTGCAATTTCTGTGCAGCTATAGTCTGAATATTCCAGCATACTTTTGGCTACTTTTACTTTCTCTTTTGTAATATAATCGGATATTCCACAACCTGTTTCCTGTTTAAATAAACGGCTCAGATATGTAGACTCCAGCTTGACATAGGATGCGACATCCTTCAATCTGATTGCCTCATGTAAATGTGTCTGGATATAATCCATTGCCCGTATGCAATGAATAGAATAACCACCTGACCGTTTCAGCTTCTGCATTCGTTCTGCATAATCAAAAATCACCTCTTTATGAAGTTGTTTTAATTCCGCATCTGTCCTGCCTTCATCAATTTTACGAATGTAATAATCACTCAAGCCATAACTGATACGCTCATCCATTCCTTTTTCAATACAAAACCTTGATATCATCACAATTGTTACAATTACATGATACTTCAGATTCCGGATTGGATCCTCGGACAGTCTTCCCCGCGCCTTCATATCCACATCTTCATAATCCGTTTTTTTATTTAACTCTTCTATCCTGCCATCACTGACCATTTCATAGAAATTCAATTCTGAATCATAGCTTGGATGCCGGATGCCCTCCTCGTGTGCGAGAAATTGCTGAACAACCAGTCCCCGTTCTGAAGATTTCTTCATATATCCGTTTTAATACCCTGTCCCTTCTGTTTCTTTTCAATCCGTTGTTTTCATTGTATTATAC
>CABQJA010000176.1 GCA_902464345.1 uncultured Clostridium sp. | reverse complement strand
ACTCTTTGATTTTAAGCCATTTTATGCATTATAGCAAGTAGAACTTTCAGGAAAATTGTGAAGAAAATACGAATAAGGACAAAACCTTTGCGATAACAGAGAATGCATGAAAAATCATAAGAAAAAATGAAAAAACGGAAACAACTCTTTTTATTTAAATTATATTGGGATAAGATAAGAATGTACTATATAAAAAGCGGAGGACATATGAATAAGGTTTACAGATTCTGGGTCATGCTTCTGGGAACGATCGGAGGCGTGAGTCTGGCATATTTTATATTTTTGATCACAAGGCTTGGATTTTCCAATAAATTTAATTATGCATGGCTTGGGCTTGCTCTTGTGTGTGCAGGGCTGATCTTTCTGGTGAGACATTACGCAGTGCGTAAGCGGATTCCACCTAAATGGGTGACGATACCGGTGGAAATTCTGGTCGGGATCAGCTTTTTTCTGTTTATCCTGGTAGAAGCGATTATCATTCATGCCGGTCAGAGCCGGCCGGAGCAGCAGGCAGATTATCTGATCGTCCTCGGTGCGAAGGTCAATGGGACCCACCCTTCGCTGATCCTGGGATACCGGATTGAAGCGGCGGCGGAATATTTAAAAGAGAATCCGGGAACAATGGTAGTTGCAAGCGGCGGAAAAGGAAATGATGAGGATATATCGGAAGCACAGTGCATTTATCAGGAGCTGGTCCGCAAAGGGATTGAACCGGATCGGATTCTGACGGAAGAGACATCGGTAAATACAAAGGAAAATCTGATGAATTCTGCGAAACTGCTGGATCCGGAGCGGGATACGGTGGTACTGACTACTACGGATTTTCATCTGTTCCGGGCACTTCGGCTGGCGAAAAAATGCGGATATCAGCATATTTCCGGCAATCCGGCGAAATCGGTCTGGTGGCTGATACCGACGAATTATACCAGAGAATTTTTCGCAATCATAAAAGAACTGATATGTGGGAATCTCTAAAAGTGAAAACGCTTGCGTTCTTTGCAGGTGTGTATTATATTATGAATATGTGTCGAAATATGGAAGGCACAGATAAAGATTTATTATGAAACTACGCAGATCACAGCGTCTAAAGGAGGACTTATAATGGCACAGGTAGTAACAAAGGATATGATTATCGCAGATATTTTAGCAATTGATCCGGGCAATGCCGCAATTCTGATGGCAGCAGGTATGCACTGCATCGGATGCCCTGCATCTCAGGGTGAACCTTTGGAGGAAGCATGCATGGTTCATGGCATGAATGTAGATGAAGTTATTACAGAAATTAACGAATATCTGGCTAAAAAGGAAGCATAAATCTTGTGATTTTGTCCTGTTTATGGTATGATTCTGGTACTGGATGAACGGTATGATTGGGATTGAATCAGGCAGGAAAGTGAGGATTACAATATGGGAGAGGAACAGAACAACGAAGGGCTGAATCAGGGAAAATCCGGTGCTTCGGGGAAGAAAGGCATGACGTCCGTATTGAAGGGCGGAGCAGCCTCCAGCACTTATAATACTGCATATAATTACGAGAAGATGGATGAATCCAAGACAGAGTCTAAGGTGGGAAAGGTTCTGATGACCTTATTGATCATCCTCTTTGTGGTGGTAGCAGTGGTAGCGGCCCTGAGTTATTTTAAGGTCATTTAATGTACAGTTTAATTTAACAGCTGAGGAAAGAATTGGAAGAACAGAGCATGCGGAGGATTTTCCGTGGCTCTGTTCTTCTTTTCATACAGCAGCTACTTGCTATCTGCAGCAAATGATGCTAGAATATCAAATTGGTATAGTTTGTATAAGACAAAGGAGGATACCTTGCAATGAATATTGATATGAAATCTGTAAATGCGATTCGGGTTCTGTCAGCAGACGCAATTCAGAAAGCGAATTCCGGACATCCGGGACTTCCGTTAGGATCAGCTGCGATGGCATACGAGTTATGGGCAAAGCATATGAAGCATAATCCTGCAGATCCAAACTGGGCGAACAGAGATCGTTTTATTCTGTCCGGTGGACACGGATCCGCATTATTATATTCCCTGCTCCATTTATTTGGATATGGACTGACAATAGATGATATGAAGAACTTCAGACAGCTGGGTTCTAAGACACCGGGACATCCGGAGTATGGTCATACGATTGGTGTAGAAGCAACAACCGGACCGCTGGGTGCCGGTATGGCAATGGCGGTTGGTATGGCGATGGCAGAGAACCATCTGGCAGCTACATTTAACAAAGAAGGATATCCGGTCGTTGATCACTATACATTTGTACTCGGTGGTGACGGCTGTATGATGGAAGGAATCTCCTACGAGGCATTCTCACTGGCAGGTTCCCTGGGTCTTGGCAAACTGATCGTATTATATGATTCCAATAACATTTCGATTGAAGGAGATACCAATATTGCATTCCGCGAGAATGTACAGGAACGGTTCCAGGCATTCGGCTTCCAGACTCTGTTGGTAAAGGATGGCAATGATCTGGAGGAGATCAGCAAGGCAATTGAAGAAGCAAAGGCTGATACTACCAGACCGACTATGATCGAAGTAAAGACGAGGATCGGCTTTGGCTGTCCGGCAAAGGAAGGCAAGGCATCTGCACATGGAGAGCCGTTGGGCGTAGAGAATGTAGCAGCACTTCGTAAGAATTTGGGCTGGGATATCGAAGAGAGCTTCGTGATTCCACAGGATGTATATGACAACTGCAAGGCGATTGCAGAAGCAAACGCAAAAGAAGAAGATGCATGGAACGCAATGTTTGTGGAGTATGCACAGAAGTATCCGGAGATGAAGGAACTCTGGGATACCTATCATGATAAGAAGCAGGCTGAAAAGCTTATGGACAATGAGGAATTCTGGAAGGTTCCGGAGAAGGCAGAGGCAACCAGAAGTCTGTCCGGTAAGCTGATCAATATTATGAAGCAGGAGCTTCCGAATATGTTTGGCGGAGCAGCAGATCTGGCACCGTCTACAAAGACCTATATGGCAGATATGGGAGATTATTCAAAGGAAAATCCGACCGGAAATAACATTCATTTCGGTATCCGCGAGCTGGCAATGGCAGCAATCGGAAACGGTATTGCACTCCATGGCGGCTTGCGTCCGTTTGTATCCACATTCTTTGTATTCAGTGATTATGTGAAGCCAATGGCACGTCTGTCTGCATTAATGGGAGTACCGCTTACTTATGTACTGACCCATGACAGTATCGGTGTCGGGGAAGACGGACCGACCCATGAACCGATCGAGCAGCTGGCAATGTTCCGTGCAATGCCGAACTTTACCGTATATCGGCCGGCAGATGCTACCGAGACAGCAGCAGCCTGGTATTATGCAGCAACCTCAGAGAAGACACCGACAGCACTGGTATTATCCAGACAGAATCTCCCACAGTTAGAGGGTTCCAGCAAGGAGGCCTTAAAGGGTGGTTATGTAGTAGCAAAGGAGACAAAAGAAACACCGGATGCAATCATAGTTGCAAGCGGTTCCGAGGTTCAGCTTGGTATCGAGGCAAAGAAGCTTCTGGCAGCAGAAGGCGTAGATGTCCGGGTAGTCAGCATGCCATCTATGGATGTATTTGAGCAGCAGACACAGGAATACAAGGAAGAGATCCTGCCTAAGAAGGTTCGGGCGCGTGTTGCGGTAGAAGCATTATCCGGATTCGGATGGGATAAATATACAGGCCTTGACGGAGAGATCGTATCCATGAAGAGCTTTGGTGCTTCCGCACCGGGTAATCTGTTGTTTGAGCATTTCGGAATCACAACAGAAGCAGTTGTAGCAGCTGTTAAGAAGACATTACAGTAAAGAATGCTTATCCGGAGACGAAAGGATAGCAGAAAATAAAAATAAAGCAGATGCCGTTCAGATGAATTCTCATCATGAACGGCATCTGTTTTTATAACTATAACCATCCGACGGATGATTATAATACACCTAATGTCTGTAAAGCATTAGCCTGAATGATCAATTGAAAATGCTCTGCCATATGATAAGGCATTGCATAGGAAGTCTTTATCTTACTGCCGAATTCACAGAGGGTATTACATACCATGTTAAACTCGTCGGATGTATGTTCCGAACGATTCAGAATCAGATAGTATCTGGAATCTGAAGGGTTCTTAAATAAGGAGTTCTCACCGTTATAGAGACCGTTCAGCTGACCGGCTGCCATGGTGATACTGTCCAATGTAGGAAATACAAATATACGATATACATCATAATTTGGTTTCTGCGTATTCTCCGCAGACTCGGATCCGGATGAATCAGAGGAAGCGGCAGGAGTGGCAGAGCCGATACCGGCGGCACCCTTTCTTACAGCTTCAAGGTTCTCTACTATATTGTCCAAGACATCAAAGATGGTCTCTGAATCCGAATCATCATCCGTGTCGTCATAAAATTCATCGTCTTCTCCGTCATCATAATCATCATCCGGAGCAGGTTTTGTAAATTTGGAAAAACGGGTATCCAGTTCTTCCGGATCTTCAACCTTGGTTACAATTAAAATCAGGCAATCCGGATTTACGGGAATTGCTTCTATCATTAATGGAATATCGCCAACTTCAAAACCAACATCGTCGGAAGCCTTCTGCATCATGTCACGGAACAGAGCTTTTGCCCGGTCTGTGCCATATGCCAGCTCAGTCAGACGAATATTGTGATCTTCCAAATCTGCCTTGCTTAAAGTACAACGAATTTGATTCTCATTTAATTTTTCTATTTTCATAGGAATCATCTCCTTTTCGTTATATATGGTTCCACAATGCTTTCGTCCATAGGTGTATTATTAGTTTAACACAAAATGCTCATAAGTAAAGAGGA
>CABQJA010000175.1 GCA_902464345.1 uncultured Clostridium sp. | reverse complement strand
GTTATATTGAATACAAGAGATCACAGGTAGAAAGACGGAACGGAAACGAACAGAATTGAAAAACGATAAAGAAAACAATTAAAACAACAAAGAAAAGGAGAAGAGAGTATGACAAGAGAAGAAGCGAAAAAACTTGTAAAGCAGATGACTCTGGAGGAGAAGGCGGGTCTGTGCTCCGGTAAAGATTTCTGGAGACTGAAGTCTGTAGAGCGGCTGGGAATTCCGGAGGTTATGGTATGTGACGGACCGAACGGATTACGGAAGCAGTCAGAAAAAGAGGGATCTAATATCAATGACAGTATAGAGGCTGTTTGCTTTCCGGGCTCCTGTGCGGAAGCTGCATCGTTTGACCGTGATACCATGTTCCGGGCCGGAGCCGCCATGGGAAATGCGTGTCAGGCAGAGAATATCAGTATTTTATTGGGGCCGGGAACCAATATCAAACGCAGTCCGATCTGCGGCCGGAATTTTGAATATTATTCCGAGGATCCGTATCTGGCCAGCCAGATTGCGGCTGCTCATATCAAGGGGGTCCAGAGTAAGAATGTCGGCGCCTGCATTAAGCATTTTGCGGCAAACAATCAGGAAACCAGAAGGATGACGATCAGCTCCGAGGTTGATGAGCGGGCGTTACGTGAGATCTATCTGGCAGCATTCGAGGATGCGGTGAAGGAGGCAAAGCCATGGGCAGTGATGTGCTCCTATAATCAGATCAACGGTACCTTTGCTTCCGAGAATCGCTGGCTGCTTCATGATGTCTTAAAGGAAGAATGGGGGTATGATGGTCTGGTCGTAACGGACTGGGGTGCAGTCAATGCCCGGGTGAAGGGTCTGATGGCAGGTCTCGATCTGGAGATGCCGGGAAGCGGCGGAGAGAATGATCGGAAGATCGTTGCAGCAGTACAGTCAGGGGAAGTTCCGGAAGAGGTTCTGGATGAAACCTGTGAGCGGATCGTGAGCCGGATCATGACATATGTAGAGAACCGGGATCAGAATGCGGTCTGGGATAAGAAGGCAGATCATGCACTGGCGGTGGAGGCTGCAAAGGAATGTATGGTATTGTTAAAGAATGAGGATCACATCCTTCCTTTGTCAGAAGAGGATGAGATCGCATTTATCGGAAAGTTTGCAGAGAAGCCGAGATATCAGGGCGGTGGAAGCTCACATGTCAATGCAAAGAACTGGTCTTCCGCACTGGAAGAGGTAAAGACCATGGAGAATGTCACCTATGTGTCCGGATTTGATACAACCGATTCCGACAGTGAGGAGGCAAAGCGGCTGGAGAAGCAGCGTTACAATGATGCAATCGCAGCTGCCAGAAAGGCAAAGGTAGCGGTTATATTTGCCGGATTGCCGGATACCTATGAATCCGAGGGCTTTGACCGGAACCATATGCAACTTCCGGAATGCCAGAATCGCCTGATCCGGGCAGTAGCAGAGGTACAGCCGAATACGATCGTGGTATTACACAACGGTTCACCGGTTGAGATGCCGTGGATAACCGATGTAAAGGCAGTTCTGGAAACCTATCTGGGTGGTGAAGGTGTCGGTAAAGCAACGGTAGATGTTCTCTTTGGCAGAAGTAATCCATCCGGAAAGCTGCCGGAGACATTCCCGCTTCAGTTATCGGATAACCCATCTTATCTGAATTTTCCGGGAGACGGACGGAAGGTAGAGTATCGGGAAGGCATTTTTGTCGGCTACCGGTACTACGATAAGAAGGAAATGGAAGTATTGTTCCCATTTGGACATGGTCTCAGCTATACCGAGTTTACATACTCCGATCTTAAGGTGGATAAGCAGCAGATGACCGATGAGGAAAGCTGTCGGGTATCCGTTACGATCACGAATACCGGTGATCGGTTCGGAAAAGAGGCAGTACAGCTCTATGTACAGGATGTAGAGAGTACAGTGCCACGTCCGGTCAAGGAGCTGAAAGGCTTTGAAAAGATTGCACTGGAGCCGGGTGAGAGTAAGACCGTGACCTTTGAGCTGGGCAAGCGTGCATGGGCATATTATGATGTAGAGGGCCATGACTGGTATACCGAGGAAGGGGACTTCCGGATTCTGATCGGTGCATCCTCCAGAGACATTCGCCTGAGCGAGACCGTTCATGTAACACCTGTTAAAACGGTTCCGAGAACTTATACGATGAATGCCTGCATCGGAGATCTGATGAAGTGTCCGGAAATTCATGAGGAAGTTATGAGACTTAAAGATATCTGTGACAGTATGTTCAATTCCTCTGAGAATGACAGTCTCGGCGAGAGTACAAAGGCTATGATGGAGGCACAGACCAGAGAAATGCCGTTAAAGAGTGTTCCGAGTATGTCAGACGGAAAGGTTACTCTGGCAGAGCTGGAGGCAATGTTAGCCAAGGTAAATCATGGGGAATAGAGAAAATAAAATCCAGGCTTCTGTAAATTAAGAAGTGCAGAAGCGAGAAACAGACGGAAAGTGAAGCATAAAGAACGTGTGAAATAACAGAAAACGGATATTCAGATGGATGGGAACGCATCCGGTGAATATCCGTTTTGTGATTTCCGGGAGAGAATACATCCCGCATTTCGATTGATAACAAATTGCGAAAGTTATAATAAATGGTCGATCGGCAGGTAGACCGGAAGACCGTTCTGGTATTTCAGATCCGGCTCGCCCTGAATCAGCGGAAGCATATAGTCGATCAGCTCCGGTGTTACATCATTGCCGGCCTCATTGATCCATGCCCGCGGGATCGACTTCGCCTGATTGGCAATATCATCCACAGAGGAGAAATGCACATTGACGCAGTATGGATTCTGACTGGTCCGGTGCATGGTCAGCATACAGAGACTCTCTCCGGCCTCGGCACCTTCCACAGCCTTACGACCCAGAGAGAAGGACTCATTTAAGTCTGTCAGGGATGCTGTATGGGAGGCACAGCGCTGCAGAACATTTAATTCAATAGAACGTACCTTTACGCCAAGGGCATCCTTGATCATATATTCCAGTGCTTTTCCGGTACCGCTTAACTGACTGTGACCAAAGGTATCGGCAGCCGCTGTGGTTGCACTGATATAATTTCCATCCTCGTCACGGATTCCTTCGGAAACAGCAACGATTACATTGTTATGGTTCTGCATGACCGTGCGGACATCTTCGAGAAACTGTTCCTTTGAGAACGGAACCTCCGGAAGATAGATCAGATGCGGTGCAATATTATAATCATTCCGGGCAAGTGCGGAAGCGGCAGTCAGCCATCCGGCATCCCGGCCCATAATTTCTACGATCGTAACACTCTTAACGGCATAGATAAAGGTATCATGTGCAATCTCCAGCAAAGAAGATGCAACGAATTTGGCAGCGGAGCCATAACCCGGTGTGTGGTCAGTCACGCACAGATCGTTATCGATGGTCTTCGGAATACCGATAATGGATACCGGACTTCCGATACGTTTTCCATAGTGACCGAGCTTCATAACCGTATCCATGGAGTCGTTGCCGCCGATATAGAAGAAGGCCTGAATATTCTTTTCCACAAAGAAACGGAAGATCTTACGGTAAGGCTCCTCATCCTCCTTATAATCCGGCAGCTTATACCGGCAGGATCCCAGATACATAGCCGGAGAGGTCTTCAGGGTTTCAATGAAATGCGGACGCTCTTTGCTGATCTGTGTCAGATTCATGATCTTATTGTTTAAGATTCCCAGAATTCCATTGACAGAACCGTAAAGGGTGTCGAATTTCTCACTGCAGAACATTCCCTGCAGAACACCGGCCAGACTGGCATTGATAGCGGCAGTAGGACCGCCGGACTGTGCAACTATACAATTTTTCTCAGATTGATTCCCCATAGTGACTCTCCTCTTGTTTGTTCATACACTCAAGTATATACGATTTTTGAAAAAGTGCAAATGAAAAAATGTCCGGTTTGCACTTTTGGATAAAATGCGATAAAGTGGGAATGATTGGTAAGAAGGAGAATGTATATATGGAATTGGTATTTCATAAAACAACGATCGATGACGTTGAAGAATTAGGCAGATTATTAGAGCAGAATCGGTATCGGGGATGCGAATGGAGCATACCGAATCTGGTGCTGTGGGCAGAGTATTATCATATGGAATATGCAACGGTCAATCATGCACTGATCATAAAGCACAGCAAGGAGGACGGAAAAATACGGCTTACATTTCCGGTCGGACTGGCGACGGAGGAAGAGGAGCGGGAGATCCTGGAGCTGGAGATCCATTATTTCCGGCAGATCGGACAGGAACCGCGGTTAGAGCAGATTGATCTGGTCATGTGGGAGAAGCTGGAACGCTGGTACCCGGGACGGTTCCGGATCGAATGGATGCGGGATAACGCAGACTATATCTATGAACGGGAAAAGCTGGTAAGCCTGGCCGGAAAGAAGCTGCATGGAAAACGAAACCACATTAAGAGATTTCAGGATCAGAATCCGGGCTGGAGGTATGAAAGCCTGCGGGATGATAATATAGAAGCCTGTATAGATATGGCGAAGGAATGGTGCAGGCGGAATTGCTGTACAGAGGATGATGAGAAGGAAGAAGAATTTCATCTGGTGATCAAGGCTCTGAAGAATTATAAGGCATTGCATATGAAGGGTGGACTGTTAAGGAATGAGACCGGTGTGGTGGCATTCACACTGGGAAGTCCGATCAGTCCGGATACCTTTGACGTATGCTTTGAAAAGGCGTTCGGCGAGATTCAGGGTGCCTATCCGATGATCAACCAGCAGTTTGTTGCGCATGAGCTGCAGGAGTATCGGTATGTTAACCGGGAGGAGGATCTGGGGGTTCCGGGACTCCGGAAAGCGAAGTTATCCTAT
>CABQJA010000174.1 GCA_902464345.1 uncultured Clostridium sp. | reverse complement strand
AAAGCCGCTGGGATCTGCTTCAATCGCACAGGTGCATGCCGCCACTTTAATGGAAGGCCGTAAGGGCGTTGTCAAGGTGCAGCGTCCGCATGTTGCGGAAACCATGCGGGAAGACATTGCCATTATGCGAAAGATCATCCGTCCGCTGAAATTCGCACCAAGCGTCGGCGGTGCCGTTGATTTCCATATGCTGCTGGATGAATTATGGAATGTTTCCCAGCAGGAGCTGGATTTCCAGATTGAGGCACAGCATTGCCGCCAGTTCCGGGAAAACAACAAGGACATTGTATATGTGGCCTGTCCTGCGATCGAGGATCATCTGACCACCTCCAGAGTCCTTACTATGGAATTTATTGATGGTTTTTCCATTGATAATAAAGAAAAGATTATAGAGAATGGTTATGATACCGGAGAAATCGGGACCAAATTAGTGGAGAACTATTTAAAACAGATTTTAGATGACGGATTTTTCCATGCAGATCCGCATCAGGGAAACATCATGATCCGGGACGGCAAGATCGTCTGGATCGATATGGGAATGATCGGAACACTGACCTCTCATGACCGTACCCTGTTAAAGGATGCCGTAAAGGCGATTGTTCATAAGGATAACAATGAGATCATCCGTGCGATCATAGCTCTGGGTGCCGTAAAGGGGGAACTGGATTATACCCATCTTTACTCCGATATTGATATGTTGCTTGACCGCTACTATTCCATGGATCTCGGCGACATCAATCTCGGCAGTATGATGCAGGATGCGATCCAGGTCATTTCCGAAAACCATATTGTCTTACCGCCGGGTATTTCCATGCTGGCAAGAGGTCTTCTTACCATTGAAGGTGTACTGGCAACCATTTCTCCGGAGACCAACGCGGTACAGATTGCTAAACAGCATGTGATCCGGGACGTCCGTCAGAATCACGATATCAAGAAAACACTGGAGCATACTGCCCAGTCTATGTATGTTTCAGCAGAAAAAGCACTGGATATTCCTGCCCTGACAACGGATCTTTTAAATATGACTCTTCGAGGTCAGACCAGATTTAATCTGGATTTGACAAGCTCCAAGTCCTTAATGGATCAGTTTGGGCGGATCATGAACCGGCTGGTTGTCGGCATTATTACTGCCGCACTCCTACTTGCCTCCAGTCTGATCTGTACAACCAATATGCACCCCCAGACCCTTGGCATTCCAACACTGGGATTCATCGGGTATCTGGCAGCACTGGTACTGGGTATTATTCTGATCATTGTCTCTCATCACAGCAAGGATAAATAACCGGATTGCGTAACCCACGTTAAAAACAGGAGACAGAATGAAACTCCTTCCATTCTGTCTCCTGTTTTCTGTTCTATACACTATAGGTATACCCCAACCGATATTTATCTGCAATCTGTGCGATAAATTCTGAATTGGTCGGCTTTCCACGCTCGGAACTGATCGTGCAGCCGAAGATTTCCTGTAATACCTCCGCATCGCCGCGACTCCATGCCACCTCAATCGCATGGCGGATTGCCCGTTCCACGCTGGTGGCAGTTGTATTATACTGCTTTGCAATCGATGGATATAACAGCTTGGTAATATAATTTAAAACTGCAATATCATGAACCGCCATAATAATTCCGGTTCTGATATACTGATATCCCTTAATATGTGCAGGCACCCCGATTCTGCGCATTACATTGGTAATCTCCGTTTCCAGATAAGCATCTGCATCCATCCGTTCCTGTCCGCCCCGCTGACATGTCTCATAGGTTCTTAAAGTCTCATGGGAACCGTTCTCCCTCAACGGTTTATGTAACTGAAGAACCCGATTGTACAATGTTTCGAGTCGGTAAGGCTTCATAATGTAATAATCGGCACCTGCCTGACAGGCACAATCCATAATGACCGGATTGTCAACAGAAGAAATAACAATGACTCTCGGAAGCTTTGGCACCTCCAGATTCTCCATTAATTTCTCCATAATGCCAAGCCCATCCAGTTCCGGCAGTATCATATTCATCAATACGATATCCGGTTTCGATAAAAGGATTCTGTCGTACGCCCCCTGACCATTGTACTCCACACCAATTACCTCAATATCCTGCTTTTGTCCAAAATACTCCAGTAATTTCTTCCCCTCATCTCTGCTGTTTACAGCAATCATCATTTTAATCATGAAATCAACTCCCTTCTACAATTTCATTCCTTATTATACGTCGAATGCAGGAAGCTATCTCGCATTACAATGGAATTCAAATGGAATTGATTGTCACTTTTTGTATTATTTTCCGGTTTCTTATACATATTTGGCCAGTGAATAATTGCGATATTCTGCCCAATCGTATTCTGTCATATATTCACCATAATACTGCCTTCTGGCACTTTCCTTTCCGTCCAGCAGATCATACAGATCACAGTCCAGAAGTTCCAGATTGATCCTCCGGTTTCCCCGGCAGGTCACCAGAAGCTCCTCTATATCATACTCCTTCAGCTCCTGCTGTAATGTTTTACAGAGCTTACTGCACAGGGACTGAGTTGCAACATCCTTTGGTCTGTCGCCCCACAGGATGGCAATGATCTGATCAGAATCAACGGTACCACCCTGCCGATCGATCAGAAGTGCCAGCAGCTCCTTTGCTTTCGCACTTTTAAACATTACCGGATTCCCGTCTACAAACAGGTCAAAGTACCCGAAGGTTCTGGCATATATCCGTTTCCGCCTGCTCTGGTACAGCAGCCGGATCAGCTCCAGCTTATCCTCTGCTTCCTCACTTGTATATGGTCTCAGCAGAATCACTGCATGCCGCTGATGTAACATCTGTTCCAGCCGTTCTCCGGAATCTGTGATATACAGAACAATGATCTGCGGATACTGCTCTGCAATCCATTCACCCAGCTTCTGACTGCCTGTATCCGGCTGATCCTCATACAGGATCACCAGATCTACCTCTTCCGTCTGCAGGCACTTCTGTGCCTCCCGTTCATCCCTATGTTTTCCAACAATTACCATGTCCGGCATTTCTGCCAAACGTTCTTCCAAAATCAAATCTTCTTGATCTTTTCCTACTATCATGGTATTCATGACTACATCACCCGTCCTATATTTCATAATATCGGTCTGTCAGGAATCATGTATACTCATTTACCAATCAGCTAAGCTGATTCAGGTATGCCTCATTCTTTGCTATTACTTCCTGCATTGCATCCGGTCCCGGTGCTCCGATGGTATTTCTCTTTGCCACACAGGTCTTCAGACTGATTGCCTCATAAATATCAGCTTCAAATGCCGGACTCTCCGCCTTGAATTCTTCCAGTGTCAGATCATCCAGTGCGATCTTTCGCTCAATGCAATGCAAAACCAGACGTCCCACAATTCCGTGCGCGTCCCGGAATGCGACACCATGATTTACCAGATAATCTGCTGCATCGGTTGCATTCGTAAATCCGTGTCTTGCACTTGCCTCCATGCGCTCCTTGTTCAGGGTCATTGTATCGATCATGCCTGTAAACAATGCCAGGCACCCTTTTACCGTATCAATTGCATCAAATGTCAGTTCCTTATCTTCCTGCATATCCTTATTGTACGCAAGCGGAATTCCCTTCATCGTAGTCAGCATGGATGTCAGTGCCGCATAAACACGGCCTGTCTTACCTCGTACAAGCTCTGCAATATCCGGATTCTTCTTCTGTGGCATAATGGAGCTTCCTGTGCTGTATGCATCATCCAGTTCAATAAACTGGTACTCATTGGAGTTCCACAGAATGATTTCCTCTGAAAAACGGCTCAAATGCATCATAATGGTTGAAAATGCAGATAACATTTCAATCAGGTAATCCCGGTCCGCAACCGAATCCATACTATTCAGGGTCGGGCCTGTAAAATCAAGCAGCTCTGCTGTCATCTCACGGTCCAGTGGATAAGTGGTTCCTGCCAGGGCACCGGCTCCCAGCGGGCAATAATTCATTCGCGCATAAATATCACCCAGTCGGCTGTAATCCCGTTTAAACATCTCCATATAAGCACCCATATGATGTGCAAATGTAATTGGCTGTGCCTTCTGTAAATGAGTAAAACCAGGCATGTAGGTATCTACATTCTCCTTCATCAGACGATGGAGTACCCGCATCAATGCGACTAACAGTTCCTTCACCTCTCCCAGCTCGTCCCGGATATATAATCTCATATCCAGTGCTACCTGGTCGTTTCTGCTCCGTCCGGTATGAAGTTTCTTTCCCGGTTCTCCTATCCTGGCTATTAAATTTGCTTCTACAAAGCTATGAATGTCCTCGTATTCACTCGTAATCTGCAGCTTTCCGGTCTCCACATCCTCTACAATCGACTGTAATCCCTGTATAATGCAGTTCTTCTCTTCCTCGGTCAGGATTCCAACAGATGCCAGCATCGTTACATGTGCAATGCTTCCCCTCACATCCTGATGGAAAAACTTCTGATCAAAAGAAATGGATGCGTTGAAATTGTATACCAGCTGATTCGTTTCCTTTGTGAAACGACCTCCCCATAATTGTGCCATCTTCTTACCTCTTTTCTCGAATTCTAGGTGCTATTTTACACTAAAAAGCCCCAATTCTCAACCCCTATCCGATTCCAGCTCAATTACTTTCGGTTCCTGTTTCATTCAAGCTTTTCTCTAAAAGCATATTACTTTGTAATCATACATCCAAATTCTTCACCTATACAAGTAACTCTAAGGGCAAAAAATAAAATGATTTATGGAATTTTTCCATATTTTTCCTCTAAGTATTATTATTTTTCACCCTTTTGGTTTCTGTACATTCTTCCAAGCTCGAATACAATGATAAGTGGAGGTAAATTATGGTAGATCAAAAGAAAATCGG
>CABQJA010000173.1 GCA_902464345.1 uncultured Clostridium sp. | reverse complement strand
TTGCCAGCATCGCTCCTGAAAATGCAACAGCTACATAGCCAAGATTTCCGACAAACATCATGATTGGCTGCATCATACCGGACAAGAACTGTGATTTCCATGCCGATTCATACAATTTCCGATTCGTCCGGTCAAATGTCTCTATCGAATCCTTCTGTTTATTAAATGCCTGCACGACCAGATGACCGCTGTATACCTCTTCTACCTGTCCGTTCACATTTCCCAGATATTCCTGCTGCTTCTTAAAGTATTTCTGGGAACGTTTTACCACCAATGAGATCAGAAGCAGACTGATCGGCAGGATCACAATCGTGATCAATGTCATCAGCGGACTGATCGTCAGCATCATAACCAGAACTCCGATCATGGTTGACACCGATGTGATCAGCTGTGTAATGCTCTGATTCAGGCCCTGTCCCAGGGTATCTACATCATTGGTGATTCTGGATAATACCTCTCCGACAGTTCTGCTTTCAAAATACCGCATCGGCATCCGGTCGATTTTCTCTGAAATCTCCTTCCGCATACGATAACATACCTTCTGGGTCACACCCGTCATGATCCAACCCTGTACAAAGCTGAATAATGCACTGATCACATATAATCCCAATGCAAACAGCAGGATGCTTCCGATCTTTGTGAAATCCAGACCACCGGTTCCGTTTACTTTCGCCATCAGGCCACCGGCAAGCTCTGTTGTCGCTTTTCCAAGCACCTTCGGTCCGATAATATTAAATACGGTACTGCCGATTGCAAAGATCAGCACTACAACGATTCCGGCCCTGTAGTTTCCGAGATATACCAGCAGCTTCTTTATCGTTCCCTTGAAGTCCTTTGCCTTCTCGCCGGTCATGCCTCTGCCCATACGGCCTCTCGGTCTTCCTGTATTCTCACTACTCATTGGAACCGGCCTCCTTTCCCTGACTCTTTGCTATCTCCTGTTCAGACAACTGAGATCTGGCGATCTGCTGATAAACCTCACAATCCTTCAGCAGACTCTCATGTGTTCCCTTGCCCACAATCCGTCCATCATCTAAAACCAGAATCTGATCCGCATGAAGAATCGTACTGATTCTCTGTGCCACAATGATTACGGTACTATCCTTTACATTATCTCCCAATGCCTTTCTGAGTGCGGCATCGGTCTTGAAATCCAGTGCTGAAAAGCTATCATCAAAAATATATATTTTCGGGTTCTTTGCAATTGCTCTGGCGATTGACAGCCGCTGTTTCTGTCCACCGGACACATTGGAGCCGCCCTGTGCAATACTGCTGTCGTATTTCTCACTCTTTTCATTTATAAACTCTGTTGCCTGTGCAATCTCAGCCGCCTTCTCCAGCTCTGCCTCCGTTGCATCCTCCTTACCAAATCTTAAGTTCGATGCAATGGTTCCGGAGAACAGGATGCCCTTTTGCGGAACCAGGCCGATCTGATTTCTTAACGACTCCTGTGTCACTTCCCGGATATCTGTTCCGTCAATGGTAATACTGCCGTTTGTCACATCATAAAACCGCGGGATCAGCTGAATCAGCGTTGATTTTCCACAACCGGTGCTTCCTATGATCGCCGTCGTCTTTCCCGGCTCTGCCGTAAAATCAATATCCTCCAGTACGCATTCCTCCGCACCCGGATATTTGAAGTCTACATGATGAAATTCCACACAGCCTTTCACATCCGTTAACTCGCCTGCGCCCTCTGCATCCTGTACCAGTACCTCGGTATCCAGAACCTCTTCGATTCGGTCCGCAGCCACACCGGCTCTCGGCAGCATAATTGAGAACATACAGATGACCAGAAATGCCATTACAATCTGCATGGTATACGTAATAAATGCGGTCATGGTACCGACCTGCATGACACCGGCATCGATCCGGTTCGCCGCTACCCATACGATCAGCACGGATAATCCATTCATCAGTAACATCATGACAGGCATCATAAAGGTCATGACCCGGTTTGTAAATAACATGGTCTTTGTCAGATCCTTATTCGCCTCATCGAAGCGCTCTTCCTCGACATCCTCCCGGACAAATGCCCGGATGACCATCAGACCGGTCAGAATCTCTCTGGATATCAGATTCAGTCCGTCTACCTTCTGCTGCATCTGCTTGAATTTCGGCATGGCAATCTTCATCAGAATTCCGACAAATATCAGAATCGTAACAACCGCAACCAGAATGATCCACTCCATACCGGCTCCGGTATTCAATACATGGATCACACCGCCAATACCAAGAATCGGCGCATAGATCAGCATCCGGAGCATCATGGTCGATACCATCTGCACCTGCTGAATATCATTGGTACTTCTTGTGATCAGAGATGCGGTCGAGAACTGATCCATCTCCCGATTCGTAAAGGTAACCACCTTTTTAAATACCTTACCCCGAAGCTCCATACCTACCTTTGCGCCGATCCGGGCCGCCAGAAATCCTGCTGCAATGGCTACTGCAGCCATCAGCAATGTCAGTGCCAGCATCTTTCCGCCGGTTTTTAACAAATACTGTCTCTGTAGCGCATGGATATCTCCTCCGGCTGCCTGATACTCCTCTGCCGCATAGGAAATTGCCATAGAGGTAAGCATGGTAGATCCAACCTGCTCTGTCTGACTCTCCATCTCTTCACGCATCTGCCGGATCATCTTATCCCCGTCCGATCCCTGTGCCTGCATCATGACAGCAAGGAGCTCACGAATATCTGCATAGGTTACGGTAACCGGATTTCCATCCGCATCGGTCTCTTCTACCTCATAGGTTCTGATCAATGCCTGAAGCTCCGGCGACAATTGCTGTGCCGCTGCTCCGGCTGGCATCATGTTTTCTGTGATCGTCTGAAGACTATCCTCTGACACCTTCCGCATACTGGAATTTAAGAGAATCGCCATCTGGAACTCCTGATCTGCCTCCGTCCAGCGTTCCGGATCCTCTGTAATTGTCAGATGATAGTTTCCGGTATCCGTCTCTTCATAGATAGACTCCCAGTCTGTCTGTTCTTCCTTTGTCATAAACATGGTAAGCTTCTGATATTCTTCCCCGGTAATCAGTTCAGGCACACCATGCTCGATTCCCTGATTCTGAATACCGGTATCAATGATCTTAGATGTATACTCCGGTAATGACAAATCGCACTGTGCCTGAACGATCAGCAGTACAACCACAAGTACGATCCAGTACCACTGATCCTTCATATAACGAAATATTTTAAACATGCCTATCCTTTCCCTTTCTGCTTTAATCAGTGAGAGTATAACACGTTATCCCGGAAAATAAAATTAAATAAGAATTAAGATTTTCAAAAAGGTGTTTTATTTTTTCTCACTGTCATCCGTCCGATCGGAATCTTTCCTGCCTCCGATCAGATTCAGAAACCAGAGCAGCACCCATAACGCAACGGAGACTCCCATTGTCAGTCCGAGCATCGGAATGGACAATGCACTTCCCTGTATACTTGTAACAATGGTTGCAACCACCAGTCCGACGATGATGATGATCGCAATCCACGCAAAGATCTGTTTTACTCGTTTCATACCTCTGTATCCTTTCCGATTTTCTTAAAATACTCTCGTATCTGCTCCTCATACCCTAAGGTACCCGGCTCATAAAAGCGGGTTCCTACCAGTTCATCCGGAAGATACTGCTGCTGCACATAATGATTCGGATAATCGTGTGCGTACTGATATCCCACATGTCCGAGCTTCCGTGCTCCGCCGTAATGCGCATCTCTTAAATGTACCGGAACCGCACCCGTCTGTCGTTCCTTTACGGTCTGCATTGCCATTGATATCGCATTTACAATCGCATTGCTCTTCGGTGCACAGGCAACGTAGATTGCCGCATGTGCCAGTATGATCTGTGCCTCCGGCATACCGACCCGCTCTACCGCCTGCGCACAGGCCGCTGCCACCTGAATTGCCTGTGGGTCTGCATTTCCCACATCCTCTGATGCACAGATCATAATCCTACGGGCAACAAAGGTCACACTCTCACCACTGTATAACATCTTCGCCAGATAATAGACTGCCGCATCCGGATCTGAGCCCCGCATACTCTTAATAAATGCCGAGATCGTATCATAGTGATTATCTCCGTCCTTATCATACTTTAAAGACCGTCTCTGAATACATTCCTCTGCCACCGGAAGCGTAATATGGATTTTTCCATCCTCCTGCCGGTCTGTTGTCAGGATTCCCAGCTCTACTGCATTTAATGCACTTCTTGCATCCCCTTCTGCCATATCCGCCAGAAAATCCTCTGCTTCTTCCTCGATCACTGCATGATAAGACCCCATTCCCCTGTTCTCATCATAAACCGCCCGATGAATCAGCTCCTTAATATTATCTCTGCTCAACGGCTTCAGCTGAAATACATTCGACCTTGAGAGCAAAGCGCCGTTTACCTCAAAATACGGATTCTCTGTCGTCGCTCCGATCAGGACGATCGTTCCATCCTCTACAAACGGAAGTAAATAATCCTGCTGGGCCTTATTAAAGCGGTGAATCTCATCTACGAACAGTATCGTCTTTTTCTGATACATTCCCATGGTATTCTTCGCTCTGGTAATAACCTCTTCCATATCCTTCTTTCCGGATGTGGTCGCATTGATCTGCGTAAACTCGGCACTGGTTGTATTGGCGATCACCATTGCCAGTGTAGTCTTTCCGGTTCCGGGTGGCCCATAAAGAATAATGGAGCTTAACTTATCCGCCTGAATCGCCCGGTATAATAACTTATCTTTTCCTATAATATGCTCCTGCCCTACCACCTCATCCAGCTTCGTTGGACGCATCCGTTTTGCCAGCGGTGACTCCTGTTCCATACTCTGCTGCCGCATATATTCAAACATATCCATGTCT
>CABQJA010000172.1 GCA_902464345.1 uncultured Clostridium sp. | reverse complement strand
TTGCATTTCCGGTCTCTTTCCGATAAGATAAGACATAGGTACATGACTGGCGGAGCTGAATGTATTCAGGTAGAGATCACTACAGGGAGTGTACCGGCAGGATCTTCCTGCAATGGACATTGAGCCGACCGCCTGGGCAGCATTTTAATGTTTGCCCTTTTTTTATTATACGGGAACATTAATATGTCATACATCAGGAGCCTTGCTCCAGCTTATTTTTCACAATTCACAAGGAGGACATTCAGATGAACATGCAATCATTGGAACAGGAATTAAAGAACAATCCTTATCCGGGACGGGGAATTGTAATCGGCAAATCATCCGATGGTACCAAAGCAGTCACCGCCTATTTCATCATGGGCCGCAGTGCAAACAGCCGGAATCGTGTATTTGTTACCGAAGGTGCCGGTATCCGTACCGAGGCTTTTGACCCATCCAAGATGGAGGATCCGAGCCTGATCATTTATGCACCGGTTCGCGTATTCGGTAATCGTACCATTGTCACAAACGGAGACCAGACCGATACGATTTACGATGGCTTTCAGAACGGACTGACCTTTGAACAGTCCCTGCGTTCCAGAGAGTTTGAGCCGGACGGCCCGAACTACACCCCTCGTATCTCTGGCGTTATGCAAGTTGAGAACGGTACCTATCACTACGCAATGTCGATCTTAAAGAGCCATAATGGTAATCCGGCTGCCTGCAACCGCTATACCTATACTTATGAGAATCCACTTGCCGGTGAGGGACATTTCATTCACACCTATGCAAGAAATGAAGAGCCGCTTCCAAGCTTTGAGGGCGAACCGAAATTAGTGGATATCCCGAACGATATCAATGCCTTCACAGATCTGGTATGGAACAGCTTAAATGAGGATAATAAGGTATCGCTTTTTGTCCGTTTCGTCAACATTGCCGACGGAACCTGCGAGACACGAATCGTAAACAAGAACCAGTAATTTATTCTAAAACAATCAGATAAGGAGTATGTCATGAACGAAATTCAATTAAAATACGGATGTAACCCAAATCAGAAGCCTTCCCGCATCTTTATGGAGGATGGAAGTGATCTCCCTGTTACCGTCCTGAACGGCAAGCCTGGATATATCAACTTCCTGGATGCATTCAACGGCTGGCAGTTAGTAAAAGAGTTGAAGCAGGCAACCGGTCTTCCGGCCGCAACCTCTTTCAAGCATGTATCACCTGCCGGTGCTGCTGTTGGTCTTCCTCTGGATGATACTCTGGCAAAGATTTACTGGGTAGACGATCTCGGAGAATTATCACCGCTTGCCTGTGCATATGCGCGTGCCAGAGGTGCAGACCGTATGTCATCCTTCGGAGATTTTATCGCACTTTCCGATGTCTGCGATGTCGACACTGCCCGCCTGATCAAGCGTGAGGTATCCGATGGTGTGATCGCTCCCGGATATACCGATGAGGCTCTGGAGCTTTTAAAACAGAAGAAAAAGGGAAACTACAATGTAATTCAGATTGACCCTTCCTACGTACCGGCAGAGCTGGAACGCAAGCAGGTATATGGTATCACCTTTGAGCAGGGAAGAAATGAACTGAACATTGATGCAAACCTGTTATCCAACATTGTTACCAAGAATAAGGACATTCCGGAGTCTGCTCTGATCGATATCAAGATTGCATTAATCACTCTGAAATATACACAGTCTAACTCTGTATGCTATGTAAAGGGCGGTCAGGCAATCGGTATCGGTGCCGGTCAGCAGTCCAGAATCCACTGTACCAGACTGGCTGGTCAGAAGGCTGATAACTGGTATCTGAGACAGTCTCCACAGGTTATGAATCTGCAGTTTGTAGACGGTCTGGGTCGTGCGGATCGTGATAATGCGATTGATGTATACATGGGTGATGAGTATGAAGATGTTCTCCGTGAGGGTGAATGGCAGAAACGCTTCAAGGTAAAGCCACCGGTCTTCACCAGAGAAGAAAAGCGTGCATGGTTAGATGGCAATCAGGATGTTACCCTTGGTTCCGATGCATTCTTCCCATTCTCCGATAATATTGAACGGGCACATAAGAGCGGCGTAAAATATATTGCTCAGCCGGGTGGTTCTGTCCGTGATGATCTGGTTATCGAATGCTGTGATAAATACAATATGGTTATGGCATTCACCGGAATCCGTCTGTTCCACCACTAATCTATGATGAAATCGCCTTCCTGCTAATATCCCTCTTTTCGTCGTTCCTGACGATTCTTCTTACGCAGGAGGGCGGCTTCCCATTCTGCCTGCTGACTGATGGTCTCTACGATCAAAGGCGGCACCTTCGTCGGCTTATCATTCTCATCCATTGCCACCATCACAAAAAAAGCACGGTTAATCGGCCTGCGTACCCGTTGCCGGTCTTCCACATAGGTATCGATCCGAACCTCTAAGGATGTATTGCCTGTATATGTCACATATCCGATCAACACCAGCAGATCTCCCGCATAGGCACCGGATTTAAAATTCAGATTATCAATTGCGGCCGTTGTTACCGAATAGGACTGACAGTGTCTCTGCGCCACAACCGCTGCCACCTCATCAATCCGCTGTAACAGTGCTCCGCCAAACAGCCGGTATGAGCCATTCAGCTCTCCGGGACTGACAACATGAACCTGCTCCGTTCTGGAAAATTCTACAGTATGTCCTGCCATCGCTTCTTCCATATTCTGCTTACTCCTTTCAATCTTTCCAGTCTCATGGATCTTAACCTTAACCATCTGCTGCCATTCTGCTGCCATTCTTCAACCATCCGCCTGTATCAGAACTTGTGCGGCCGGTAGCTCCTGCTGCTACCTGCATAGATCAGCAGAAATACAAGTCCCATCACAAGTAATAGTCCGACTCCGGTCAGCCACATATAGCATGCCCAGTTCTCCGGTAATAATCTCGTAAATCCCGGATCCATGCCAAATAATTCTCCATACCGGTTCTTAAATACAAAAAGTCGCAACGGTCTCCAGAGTACCGTACCCAGACATAACAGTCCTGTACCGATCCCGGTCACCACACTTCCATAACGAAAACATTCATACCACTTCTGATTCCGTAACAAAATCAGGCATCCTACAATCAGGACAATCCCGATTCCGCAGACCCACTCACTGATCTGATATACCATCGCCAGCTGTGACAGACGCTTCTGCAGATGCTCACTGGATGCAAAGCTCGCCATCCCGGTCACCGCCTGATGCCCCATAACCTGATCTACCATGTAATCATAATTAAACTCCGCTTCAAACACGGATACTCCGGTCGTCTCGCTCATGCCCTGTCTCTCATACAGATAATGATACCAGCTCTGATTCGGAACCAGAATCAGAACCGTCCCCGTTATCGCTACCAGCATAAGCAGAACTGCCGTCAACCATTTCATTACTCTTGCTCTCTTCATTGATGTACACTTTCTATTCTTTCTCCAATGGTCTCTTCTGCTACTATATCCTCATATCGATCACATACCCGAATGAACCTCTGCTCAATCGCATACCGCTTCATATGACCCAGCTTCTCCTCCTGATCTGCCGGAATGAATCCGCCTGCCATACAGGCGTGTCCGCCACCGCTTCCGATATCCTGTAATGCCTCCTGCACGATCACTCCCGCATTCAGCTCCTTAATCTCACTGCGCACAGAGAACTTCAGTCCATCCTCCCGCACTGCATAGACCACTGCAAATTCCACAACATCCAGATTCAATATAAAATCCGCTACCATTGCAATCAGTCCATCCGGACAGTCAAACGGAATCTCCGCAAATCCCAGATTACTGTATATCTTAATATTCTCGATCGCCGCACCATATGCCTGTAGATCCTTCAGCTCCATTGTACTCCGGTTCATCGCTGTCAGCTTCTCTTCGTCCACATAATGATACAGGTACGCATACATCTCAATATCCAGCTCTGTCACACCTCTGGACAGGTTATTCGTATCCACCCGCATACCATAAAGAAGTGCGGTCGCAGTATTGGAGTCAATCGGAGTCCGGCTCTCTTTAAAATACTGTGCGATCAATGTCGCACAGGCACCTACGATCCGAACATCCTTATATTTATATGCATACTGTACAAAGGTCGGATGATGATCAATGCATGCCACTTCGTTTCCGACAAAATCTGTAATATTGGCATTATATTTCTGCGAATCTACCGTCACAATATAATCTTCTGCCCGCATATCCGGAATCTCTGTAATATTGTACAGCTTAAAATCGAATATCTCCATCATCCGCTTGGTGCTCAGCTTCTCAATCGTCCCGGCATAGCAAAGCGTTGTCGGCACTCCATGCGCCTTCAGAAATACCTGCAATCCAAGTGCACTCGCCAGTGCATCCGGATCCGGAAAATTATGTGTCTGTATATAAACCTTATGGTTCTTCAGTAAATCAACCAGTTTTCTCCAATCCATTGTACTTCCTCGTTTCTACTCTGCATTGTAAATCCTGCATTTGAAAATATTGTAACATCTCAGAAATACACTGTAAATCCATTTTTTCTTATTGACAACCGATTTATTTTTCGTTATAATGAGTGAGTTGTGTGACGAGAGTTATTCTTGATCAGACATATGCGGAAGTGTCGGAACTGGCAGACGAGCAAGACTAAGGATCTTGTGATCATTGCGATCGTGTGGGTTCAAGTCCCATCTTCCGCATTATATTTTTAAAGCCTTGATTTTTCAAGGCTTTTTCTAATGATTGGAACAATACAAGATTTACATACAGATATGATATAAAGCCTCTGCTTCTTCATCTATTATATATAAACACCATCTCAACATTTTAATTTTCGAATATTCGGATTGACATTTCTTCTACCATATTGTATTATCTATTCATAAAAGAAATGGGTTTTGTGCCAAGTAAAGCCTTATG
>CABQJA010000171.1 GCA_902464345.1 uncultured Clostridium sp. | reverse complement strand
GTACCGGAGAGAGCGGGAACAGGAAGGTCTGTCTCAGGCAGAAGAGGAAGCAATCAATGATGAGATTGATAATTCCCCGATCGTATTGCTGGTTAAGCAGATTCTGGAAGGCGGTGTTCGACAGAGAGCATCCGATATTCATATCGAGGCACTTGAGACCAGCGTGCGGGTACGTTACCGTATCGATGGTTCGTTAAAGAAGGTTATGACGTATGACTACTCACTGATGTCTGCAATTGTAGCACGTATTAAGATTATCGGTGGTATGGATATTTCCGAAAAGAGAAAACCGCAGGACGGTCGTATTTCCATATTTGTAGACCGGAAGGAGTTCGATATCCGTGTATCTATTCTTCCGACTGTATATGGAGAGAAGGTCGTAATGCGACTGACAGCCAAGGATGGTCTGACAAAGCCGAAGAGTGCGTTGGGACTTGGACCGGTTGAAATGAAGGTGTTTGACGGTATCTTAAGTAATCCGCATGGAATCATTCTGGTTACGGGACCTACCGGTTCCGGTAAGTCAACGACATTGTATACATCTCTGAGTGAGCTGAATACAGAAGATGTTAACATTATCACAGTAGAAGATCCTGTCGAGGCAAATATCGACGGTATCAATCAGGTACAGGTAAATGTAAAAGCAGATATGACATTCGCAGCGGCACTTCGTTCTATTCTGCGTCAGGATCCGGATATCATCATGATCGGTGAGATTCGAGACGGTGAGACAGCAAAGATTGCCGTACAGGCCGCTATTACCGGTCACTTGGTTGTATCGACCCTTCATACGAACAGTGCAGCCAGTACCGTAACCCGTCTGATCGATATGGGTATTGAACCTTATGTTGTAGGTGATGCTTTGGTAGGTGTTATCGCACAGCGACTGGTTCGCCGTCTTTGCAAGTGCAAGCAGGGACGATATGCAGAAGATAATGAAAAGAAGCTGTTAGGAGTTCCGGAGAATGAGGAATGCGGTATCTACGAGCCGGTTGGATGTGCGTTATGTAATGATACCGGATTTGTAGGCCGAATCGGTGTATACGAGATCATGCCGGTATCCAGAAGTCTTCAGGCGGTAATCGCCAGCGGCGCAACTGCCGATGCGATTGAGAAGCAGGCACTGTCAGAGGGTATGCTGACACTGAAGCTTGGAGCAGCCAGACTAGTTAGAGAAGGTATCACAGCAATCAGCGAGATGAAGAAGATTGTATATGAAGCCGGAGACGAATATTAAGGAGAGATTGAACTATGTTAAATATGAATGAGTTACTTGCGTTTGCAGTAGAACAGAAGGCATCCGATATTCATTTTGCAGCAGGTATTCCGCCGAAGCTCAGAATTAACGGTAAGCTGGTGGGATTGGAAATGGATCCGCTGATGCCGGCGGATGTTGCGGAACTGTTGGGAAGCGCCATGAATGATAAACAGCGGAAGGTGCTGAAGGAACGAGGAGAAGTCGATTATTCATACGCACATCCGGAATGTGGTCGATTCCGTGTTAATGTATTTATGGATCGTGGAAATATGGCTGCTGCATTCCGTCGGGTTGATACGATCATCCCTAGGCCGGATCAGCTGGGTATTCCGAACGCAGTCGTAGAACTGTATAAGAGAAGAAGAGGTCTGGTACTGGTTACAGGGCCTACCGGTTCCGGTAAGTCAACGACACTGGCTTCTATTATTAATAAGGCAAATGAGAATCGAACAGATCATATTATTACACTGGAGGATCCTATCGAGTATGTACATAAGCATAAGAAGTCTATTGTAAACCAGCGAGAGGTTGGCATGGATACCCTGAGTTATAACAATGCGCTTCGAGCTGCACTTCGTGAGGATCCGGATATTATTCTGGTAGGTGAGATGCGTGACTACGAGACAATCTCTATTGCGGTAACCGCAGCAGAGACCGGTCACTTGGTATTTTCAACACTGCATACAATCGGTGCAGCCAGTACCATCGACCGTGTTATCGACGTATTCCCTCCACATCAGCAGCAGCAGATTCGTACACAGTTGTCCATGGTATTGTCAGCGGTTATTTCTCAGCAGCTGCTTCCGACAGCAGATGGAAAGGGTCGAGTAGCAGCGTTTGAGGTCATGATTGCAAATCCTGCAATTCGAAGCCTGATCCGTGATGGTAAGACACATCAGATCCAGGCAACCGTTCAGACCAGCCGTGCACAGGGCATGATCACCATGGATGATGCATTGTATGACCTGTATCAGGGTGGTGTTATCACCAGAGATATGGCTCTGACTTATGCACAGGAGATTGATGTACTTCGAAAGAAACTTGGTTGATAAAGTTTGTGCAATTTTCACAAAAATAACTTAAGAAAACGAAAGAAACTAAAAAAAGTTGCAAAAGAGATAATATGAATGTTAATACTTTGTTCATATTCGCGACAGGGGAGAAGAGAACGACTGTATTGACGAGAGAATATTGTGCGGAGGAATGGCGATGGCAGTATATAAGTATAAGGTCGTAGATGCGAACGGTAAGAATCTGAAGGGCGACATAGAAGCGCAGAGTCAGGATCAGGCAGTCAGCAAGCTGAAGGCAGACGGCTATACCGTAGTATCTTGTAATGAAGCGGGCGCGTTGGACAAGGATATTAAGATTGGCGGCGAACGCAAGATTAAACCAAGAGATTTGAGTGTGTTCTGTAAGCAGTTCGCCAGCGTGTTGAATGCCGGTGTAACGATTATATCAGCTCTGGATATGATGAGTGAACAGATGGATAATAAGACGTTACAGGGTGTGCTGAGAGATGCTAAGACATATGTAGAAAAGGGTGGTACCCTGGCAGATGGCTTCCGCCAGCATGCAAAGGTAATTCCACAGATCATGATCAGTATGATCGAGGCCGGTGAGATGTCCGGTAATTTGGAAATCTGTTTTGAACGTTTGTCAGTTCAGTTTGATAAGCAGTCCAAGTTACAGGGAAAGATCAAGGGCGCTCTTACATATCCAATCATTGTATTGATCGTAGCAGTAGTTGTAGTAATTGTCATGGTTGTAGCGGTTATTCCGGCATTCTCAGACATGTTTGCTGATATGGGTATGGATCTTCCGGCAGCAACCAAGTTATTACTGTGGTTGTCAGACCTGTTCCGGTATCGCTGGTGGCTGGTTGCAATCATTGTAATTGCAGTTGTTTTAGTATACAAAGCATTTGCCGCAACAGATGTTGGTAAACATGTACTCGGTAAAATTGCTATAAAGGTTCCGATTTTCGGTAAGCTGAATGTTATGCAGGCTGCAGCAAATACATCCCGTACATTAAGTACACTGATGGCTTCCGGTATTTCACTGGTAGAAGCAGTAGAAGCAGTTGCAAACATGATGAACAACGTATGGTTTAAGGAAGCGTTGCTGAATGCAAAGGATCAGGTTATGAAGGGTGTACCTCTTTCAAAACCAATCCGTGATGCAGGCATCTTCCCGAACATGTTACCTCAGATGATTAAGATCGGTGAGGAAACCGGTAATATTGAGGACATGATGGATAAGGTAGCAGACTACTACGAAGAACAGGTAGATATGACTACCGAGCAGGTAACAACAGCTATGGAGCCATTGACCATGGTAGTTATGGCGGGTATCGTTGGTATTATTGTTGCCGGTGTATATGGTCCAATTCTTTCTATGTACCAGAATATGGACAATCTTTAATTCGGTTAATCTCCGCGAAAGCCGAAACCGTTCGCGGATGTTAATAAATACATATAATAAAGGAGAGATTATTATGAAAAAAACAACAAACAAAGGTTTCTCAATGGTCGAGCTGATCATCGTAATTGCTATTATGGCTATCTTAGCAGCTGCATTAGCACCATCTCTGATCAAGTACATTAACAAGTCAAGATTAAGTACTGATATTCAGACTGGTACTTCAATTGTAAGTTCTGTAAATGCTGCAATGGCAGTTGAAAAGGCAAATGATGAGTGCCAGAAGACTTACGCAGGTAAGGTAGTAACTGTAGATCAGACCAATATCGATCCATCAGATGATTTCGGTAAGGAATTCTGGAGCGTTATGGGTGTATCTACTGTAAAGGGTAAGTCAAAGAAGGATTTAGCTGGTACTACATTATCTAATCAGGTATTCTTACTTTCTATTGACAAGTCTACTGATGCTGTAACAGTATGGTATGACACTCAGGATAACGACCATATGATCGCACCTACAACAGGTACGGCTCTGGCTGAATAATAAGAATGATGTATATAACACAGGTCCGGAAAACCGGACGTGTGTTATATATGTATATAGGTGGTATATGATATGGAATGGTTAAATCTATTAATAGTGACGGTTTCGGGTCTGATAACAGGATTGGTGTTCCGGCGGGCACATGGATGTATTCGGTACATTCAGAAGATGGACGAAGAGGAACTGACATGCAATACCTGTGAACAGAAGGATAGATGTATCGCCATGAAGAGTATTGGCTCTTCAAACTGGGTAACAGAATTTACATATACAACCTATTTACTTATGCAAAAGAAATGTACATATGCACAGGAGAAAAAGCCAGCATATATGATTCCTTTTGCTATTTTAAACAGTGCATTGTATGTCATACTTTATCTGATCTATGGCTGGTCTGTGGATTTTGTAACGTATGCACTCAGCACAACTGCATTAATTTATGTAGGAATTATAGACTGGAATACCCAGTACATTCCGGCAGAATTTAATTTGACAATATTTATACTTGGACTGATTCGACTATGCGTTCAGCCGGAACACTGGGTGGAACAGGTCGTAGGTCTATTTGCAGTCAGCGTTTTCTTATTACTGATTGATCTGGTCGGAACGAAGATCCGGCATGGGGATCACGTGATGGGTGGCGGCGACATTAAGCTCATGGCAGCGGCT
>CABQJA010000170.1 GCA_902464345.1 uncultured Clostridium sp. | reverse complement strand
GTCTGAAACAGATAAAAAGTTGATATTATTTCTAAAAATCAGGTAAAAAAAGAGATAATCATATCTTACGATACAACTATCTCTCAATTCTGATACAACTCGTACCTAAAATAAGCTACTTATCATTCATTAATCTTCAATTGCTGCCTGATCGTCGCCTTCAATTGCCTCTGCAGACTGCTTATTCTTGTATTCCTTTGCATAATCAGCAACCTTATCTACCAGCTCCGGTACCATATCCAGAATCTTGGTGATGCTGTCCTGATTCTTGATGTTTACCAGCTTGGTATGTCCGTCCTGAATAACCAGTACGGCACTTGGAGACATCTTTCCGCCCAGACCGCCGGCACCGCTGTTCTTGGCACTGCCATCTGAAAATGCACCTGCAGCCACACCAAATGCTACATCTACTAATGGAAGAATAATGGTATCACCAATCTTGGTCGGTTCCCCTACTACGGTTTTGGTAGTTAAGAATGAATCCATTCCGTTAAATAATGTACTTACTGTTGTGTTAAAATCGTTACTTGCCATGATTAATTTCCTCCTATAATCGTTCTAGCTCTTTGAACGGTCTTGAAAAAGTCTCGCGTCAGCATGAACCGCAATGCCAGAAATGTCATACGGCCGATCTGTACCCTGCCTTTTGCATAAATCTTTCCTTCAAATATCTGCTGTTCAAAATCCGGTGCGATCACAAAATGATTCCGATATACCGGATACAACATACCTACGACGCCTAACAGCTGACCGGTCGTTGCCGGATCTTCCAATCCAAAATGAATGCTCCCCTGCAGCTTCCTTGGTCTTACATGTTTCCACATCTTTTTCAGAAGTACCTTACCATCCTTTAATACTTTCTTCGTATATGGCTTTTCCAGTAAGCTTCTGACTCCCGTTATTTTCTGAAGAATCATATCCCTCTTCTTTATAACCTTGTTCATATTTTCCGCTAAATTGGCAAAAAAGTCAAGTATTCTTGCCATTAACTCTGAAATTTTATCATGCACCCGCATCGGAATCGTTACCACCCACTCCAGTCCGGATTCGATTCCTTCATAAATGCGCATGAATATACTCTTTTTCTGCGGTTCGGATTTCGGTTTTTGCTCCTGCTCATAGGTCTCAAACTCATCCTCGACCACTTTCACCGGAACCTTTTCCGCTTCGGACGCCTTTGCCTTACCGGATGATTTACCGCTCTCTGCTTCTTCATCCGAAACTGCCCGGTAATGCTTATCTTCTTCGTCATTGGTCGATATCATAAAGCCAAAGGATTTCAGATAATACAGAAACTTATTATTCCCGTATACTCCTTTTAAATCCAGAACAAAGCATAGCCACTGAATCCGTCCGACGGCCTTCACATCCCCATAATATTCCGCATCGATCGTATAATGAAATGGTGCCAGTAACAGTAACAACACCAGAAGTAATACAATTCCAAGCAGAATCAGAAGTGTGATGCCCAGTACCTTCAGTATTAACAATATTACATGTACCAATTCATCACCTCCCCGGATCCAGTCCCAGATATGCCCCAACGGCAAATCCACCGGTATTCTGATATACCTCATCCACGATCAGTCGTACCAGTTCCTCTGCATTCTCCCTGGAATCCGTGATTCCGATCACAATTGCGGGGTGTTCCAGCTCATCATAGATCGGCTGGCGCAGCTCTTCATATTCATATATTTCCAAAACTCCGTCCTGAAATACCGGAAGTGTAATGCAAAAAATCGATGAAAGCGACTGATTTCGCTTCATTTTCCGCATGGTAGGAATCACCTTCCGATCCGGAATCCCCCGGACGTACATACGACTAAACAGTTTCATGAAATTCCTGTTATTCCTCCATCATCTCATCAATGATACTCATAACTGCTTTTAACTCACTGTTGTTATTGCAATGCTCCAGTGCATAATTCAGATAATCGGATATCTCCTGCTGGCTGTTAAAGAATACCGGAACATTGCCGAGCACCATTGCCATTCTGGCACGGTTGATCAGCTTGTTCTGTGTTGCAAAGCTTCTTGCAAACTCCTCTACCAGCTCATCCTCAATCTGCTTGATATACAGACTGTCTGCAATCTCCGGCTGTAACTCATCCGGCTTCAGATCTATAAAAATACTATTACATAACAGCTTCGAAATACGGTTCAGATCCGCATAGGTTTCACTCAGATTCAGTTGTTCCAGCATCTCCTGATTTCCGGACCAGAGATCAAACAACAGTCCCTCGCATTTCATCAGATTCTCAGTAATCGCTTCCGGCGCACCCTCCAGAGCAAAGAAACAGTCTTCTGCCATCTCGTCGATCGGTGTCTCGTTTGCCATCGCTTCCAAAACACACTCCAATACCTTCGTGGCATAGCCGATCTCCGGACTGTCCTTCGTTACATAGACCGATGCTGTCATGATCGCATACAGATTATTAATGATCTCCTCCAGCATCAGATAATCGGAAACGATATCCTCAATGTAAGAAGCGGTATCCTGTAACCGGTCTACAGCCTCTTTCCACTCATCCTTTGTCAGATTCATATAATCCAGCTGCTCATAAGAGGTTAATGTCTCATATAATACCGGATATTCTGTTTCAAATCCCTCCGGCTTATATAATCCGGAGCATGCCCGGATCGTTTCTGCAAAATCATTTACCGTGCTGCATTCTGCACCTGTATAGATTTTCAGACTCTCGTTCAGGATTTCATAGAACCGGTTCTTGGTAATGCGGATCGGCAGCTGGGATACCACCATCTGGATCTTGCTGTTGACTACCATCTTGTCATTATCCTGAAACAGATATTTAAATACCTTCTGACCATATGCTTCCAAATCCACGTCCTCGTCCACCAGCTCGTAGGAAAACTCCAGACGGTTCAGTATGTACTCATAAATCTGAAGTGCATCTGTATAACTGGTCAGAACACGCATCTTTGCCGTTACATGATTTCTTACATCATTGATTCTCTTTAAGTCCTGTTTCCGGTTCTCATACTTCTTGTCCAGAACATAGAATCCGGTAAACTGCTGGATCACATCCAGTGCTTCTTCTACATAAGCCTCTTCCCGATGGACATCCTGTCTTCTTTCATGAAATGTATACAGATTCATCGCCAGCTGAATCAATGCGTGCTCATAGTAGTAATAATTCATGAACTCCGCATATTTCGGCAGATTTTCCTCCATGTTTTGTTTGTTTTCCAATTGCTTAATAACTAACTTCTCCTGCTTCTGCATGTCCTTCTCCTCTATTTCTTATGTTCATGCGTGAAAATATGATCACTGCAATATTCTAAATTACCTTTACACTTGGAACAGAACCGGAACTGCAATTCCGGATTGGTAAGCTCTGTCCTTCCGCAGATCGCACAATAGTGTCTGGCGCCGCCATGACCGGCAGTGCTTGCCTTGACCTGCTTCTTATAATTGCGCTTCCGTTTCACTTCCTTCGGAGAATACTTCTGATAATTTCTGGTTGCCAGGAAGAATACCAGGAAGTTCGCCACCGAAAGCAGAATGGATACCGCACCTGAGATTGCAAATACTGTAGTTGCCGATGACTGTGCCGCCACTGCCAGCATAATATACTGTATAACATTCCAGCCCAGCAAGACACCATCCAGGATTGCCAGCCACTTCATCTTTACCGGAATCAGGAACATAAAATACACCTGCTGATCCGGGAAGATCGCCGCAAATGCCAGAAATGATGTCAGATTCAGATAATACGTACTGGATGACAGACTGATGGCCTGATCAAATCCACCGATCAGACCGGTGATCAGATAGATCAGCATCGGTGCGATCGTCATTGTTATCAGACCCATAAAAATAAACAGATTATACCGGAAAGATCCCCATACATTCTCCAGCGTCCGTCCGATCCAGAAATAAAACATAAACATAAATATCAAAAACAGACTCGGACTCTGCGGTACCGTACATACCCAGGTCACCAGCCGCCAGACCTGCCCGCGGCAGATTTCAGCCGGGTCCATCGCCAGAATGTTGTAAATACCGGGTGCGATCCCAAGGCTGTCCATAAAATACAATATATATCCGATTGCATATGCTCCCAGAATGTATACGATCAGATTCTTAATTGCATATTTTCCAAATTTTCGTTCCAGCTTATTGATCCACTGCATGCCTTCTCTTCCTTTTCCTATTCTTATCAATATTGTTTTACATAGCTTTTTTAATTATATCCTATTCAATCTTCAAACGCAAGCCTGCTTCCCCTGCTTTCTAAAACCTTAATATTCGCTTTATAGACAATTTAACTATCATGGGATGCATATCAATCTCTATGCATCCCATAAATGAAGTCCTGTATGATCGGCATGCCTCCGTCTGTATACCGCCCCGGTTACGACGGTGTTCTCGGACTCATGACCGGATAATGCAGAACATACCCTGCCGGCACCGGAAGCTCCTGCAGGGACGGATTATACTCTGCAAGCTCCTGAAACGTAGTGTCAAACAGTTCCAGAATGTCCTTTAAGGTGTCTCCCTCCTGCGTGATATACGACCGTTCTCCGGTTCCGCCCGGCACTTTGGAATCCTGTACGACCGGCAGACACAGTTCATCACCGACCTGCAGATTATACACGTTCACATACGGATTGTTTTTCATGACGTCGATCAGCTTCAGATCATAGTCTCTGGCTATTTTATACAGTGTGTCCCCTTCTTTTACAACATAAACAAAGCCCCGGCAATTTTTTGAATTGCTATACATTTTGACCTACTCCGCAAAAGTTCTCTCACTAATCAGAATATGCAGTTTATAATGCAGTGTGAATTTACGTTTTATTTACAGTTTCTTAATCTTCTTGATAGCTTTTGGTTATTGAGTTTTTCGACAAATTACCTTATAATAATCAGGTGCGCAAAGAGGTTATTTTGTTTTTAGAAGGAGGGCGACAGTTTTGTCGCATAGAAACATGAGTTACACAATTGGAATTGATATCGGTTCTACCACCGT
>CABQJA010000169.1 GCA_902464345.1 uncultured Clostridium sp. | reverse complement strand
ACCAGAGGCGGCATAAACGTAAAGGAAATCAATCAGCAGACGATGGAGTCAAAGCTGGTATCCGGACTTTATATTGCAGGAGAATTACTGGATACGGATGCGGTAACCGGTGGCTTTAATCTTCAGATTGCCTGGAGTACCGGATATGCTGCCGGTAATGCCATTGAGTAGAAGGGTGGAAAATCAATGTATAAGATCATGCTTGTTGAAGATGATGAAAATATGGCAAGTGCAATGCGGACACAGCTGCAGGCCTGGGGCTATGAGGTGTATTGCATTCAGAATTTTCAGAAAGTTACGGAGGAATTTTTGGCAGTAGAACCACAGCTGGTTCTGCTGGATATTATGCTGCCGTTTTTCAATGGATACCACTGGTGCAGTGAGATACGGAAGCATTCCAATGTCCCGATTCTTTTTATATCTTCGGCATCGGATAATATGAATATCATCATGGCAATGAATATGGGTGGAGATGATTTCATTGCAAAACCATTTGATCTGAACGTGCTGCTTGCCAAGGTACAGGCAATCCTTCGAAGAACCTATGATCTGACGGGTTCAATCCCGGTACTGGAGCATAAGGGCGCAATTTTAAATCTGAATGATATGACATTACATTACGGAGAACAGATACTTGATCTGACCCGGAATGAGTTCCGGATTCTGCAGACCCTGTTAGAGCAAAAGGGAAAAGTAGTCAGCCGGAATACATTGATGATGCGGCTCTGGGAGATTGATTCTTATGTAGAGGAAAATACACTGACTGTAAACATCAACCGTTTACGGAAAAAACTGGTGGAGATCGGTTTGGAGGATTATATTAAGACAAAGGTTGGATGTGGCTATATTATTGAATAGTGATGCATAGAAATGTGGAGGGGTACCGTGAAGGACAGGTTTCGGATTCTTGGAAAATATATAAGACAACACCGGAATGGCGCTATTCTGTTGTTTGTCTGTGCAGCGATTTTACATATAGTTCTTTATCTGTATAAGATTAATCCGGAGATTATTCTGTATGCGGATGCAATCTGTCTGTTGATCCTTCTGGTAAGTGCAGGGGTCGGATTCGCCGGTTATTACCGGAGATGGAAGACGATTCATATGATAGACAGCAGGGAAACCGTAGCAGAGAGACTTCCGGCACCTGAGACTGCCATAGAAGAGGAATATAGTCGGATCATAAGTATGATACAGGAGCAGTATGGAACGGATATGCAGAGCTGGAATCAGGCGCGTAAGAACAGTCTGGAGTTTTATGCGACCTGGGTGCATCAGATTAAGGTTCCGATCGCGACGATGAAGCTGGTATTGCAGAGCGAGGATACAGAGGAGAACCGGGAGCTTCTGGCGGAGCTTTTCCGGATAGAACAATATGTAAACATGGTCTTAAATTATTATCGTCTGGAAGGAACCGAGACGGATTTCGTGTTCCGGGACATGGATCTGGATGACGGCATCCGACAGGTGATCCATAAATATGCAGGACAGTTTATTCGGAAGAAGATTCGCCTGGATTTTCAGGAAACAGGACAGACGATTCTGACGGATGAGAAGTGGTTTCTGTTTCTGCTTGAACAGATTATTTCCAATGCGGTTAAATATACAAATGCCGGAACGATTACTATCCGTGGAGAAGGCGAAGGTGTTCTGGCTGTTTCAGATACCGGGATCGGCATTGCACCGGAGGATATTCCAAGGATTTTTGAAAAAGGATTTACCGGTTATAACGGAAGAATAGATAAGAAAGCAACCGGTCTCGGACTGTATCTGTGCAAAAAGACAGCAGACAAATTATCGATACGGTTACAGGTGACCTCGGAGGTCGGTGTCGGAACGACCGTCCGGATCTACGCAGGAAAGGAGTCACTGTTAACGGATTAAAGGACATTTCGTATCTTACAAAAATGTCACATGGAACGGAAAAGTGTCACCGGATCAGATGGAGAACCTTTGCCCGAAAAAATATAATAGAGTCATAAAACAACGGTATGACAAGAATACCGGATAATCAGGAGGTTTCTATGACAATATTAGAAGTAAATAATCTGAAAAAAGTCTATACCACCAGACTGGGTGGCAATCAGGTGCAGGCGTTAACGGATGTCAGCTTTTCTGTGGAACAGGGCGAATATGTGGCGATTATGGGCGAGTCCGGATCCGGTAAGACGACGCTGCTTAATATTCTGGCTGCTCTGGATAAACCAACGGCCGGAGAGGTATTGCTGGATGGAAAGAAACTATCGGATGTAAAGGAACGACAGTTATCTGCCTTTCGGCGGGACAATCTTGGATTCGTATTTCAGGAGTTTAATTTGCTCGATACTTTTTCGCTAAAGGATAATATTTTATTGCCGCTGGTGCTGGCAGGTGAGCGGTATGCTCAGATGCAGATCCGTTTGAAGCCGCTGGCAAAGAAGCTCGGCATTCAGGAGCTGCTGGAGAAATATCCGTATGAGGTATCCGGCGGACAGAAGCAGAGAACTGCGGTCGCACGAGCACTGATCACAAACCCGAAGTTGATTCTGGCAGATGAACCGACAGGTGCGCTGGATTCCAGATCGACCTCGGAGCTGTTAAAGGTATTCGATCAGGTTCATGAGGAAGGACAGACAATCCTCATGGTAACACATTCCGTGACGGCGGCCAGTCATGCAAGCCGGGTTCTGTTTATTAAGGATGGTCAGGTGTTCCATCAGCTATACCGGGGCAACAGTACGCTGGAGGAACAGTATCAGAAGATCACCAATACATTGACAATGCTTCTGACAGGTGGTGATCAGTATGAATAAAGTGTTTTATCCGCGTCTGGCAGCAAGTAATATCAGAAAGAATATGCAGGTCTATCTGCCATATATCATCACTTGTATATTATCGATCGCAATGTACTATATCATGCATTCCATATCCGCCAATACAGATATTATGGATATGGGAAATACCGGTGTGTTTCTGTTAAGGATTCTTGGATACGGGCGATATATCATTGCTTTATTCGGAGCGATATTTCTGTTTTACACCAACAGCTTTCTGATGAAACGCAGGAAACAGGAAATCGGTCTGTTTCACGTGCTGGGAATGGAGAAACGGCATATTCTGATGGTTATTGCATTTGAAACCTTGTATATTGCCGGAATCAGTCTGGCTGCAGGACTTCTGGCCGGAATCTTATTTGAAAAGCTGGCATATCTGATATTGCTGAAACTGGTTGATTTTGACATTGTATTTGGGTTTCATATTTGTAAAGAAGCGCTGCTTACAACACTTGTTTTATTTGCAATTGTATTTGGATTGATCTATATAAAATCCGCGTTATCCGTGGTATGTTCCAAGCCGATTGAACTGTTAAAGGGGAATGCGGTCGGAGAGCGCGAGCCGAAAGCCAAGTGGGCACTGGCGGTGCTTGGTATCCTTTGTATCGGAAGCGGCTATTATATTTCGGTTACGACACAGAATCCGTTGCGTGTCCTGGGACTGTTTACGCTGGCGGTACTGCTTGTGATTGTCGGCACGTATCTGCTCTTTACGGCAGGAACGATCGCACTGTTAAAGCTGCTTAAGAAAAACAGACACTATTACTATCAGACGAAGCATTTCGTATCGGTATCCGGTATGCTCTATCGGATGAAGCGGAATGCAGTCGGACTGGCCAATATCTGTGTACTGTCAACCATGGTACTGGTCATGCTGTCAACAACTATCAGTATGTGGTTCGGTCTTGAGGATGCTGTCCGTGAAATGTATCCGAGTGATATTATGATGACCGTGGAAGCGGAGCAGATTCCGGAAGAATGGAATGCTGCCATCAATCAGTGTATCGAGGAAGCATCATTGGAGGTAAAGCAGCAGTATGCGTATCAATATTATGATTTTGCGGCATTAAAAGAAGAGAATGTGCTGGAGGCGGACATCAATGCATTCTCATCTGTCGGGAAATCTAATATATGCTATTGTTTTCTGATCAATATTGATGATTATAACCGGGTATCCGGAAAGAATATTGAGCTGCAGGATGGAGAAAGTCTGGTTTATTGCCGGCAGGATCCGTTTAAGCAGGATACATGGAAACTATATGATGAGACCTATCAGATCGATGAGACCTATCAAATCAAAGAGCATCTGCAGGATTTTATTCCAATCTATTCAAACAGTATCTTTACGGAAGCGTACATGGTAATGACAGAGGCAGATATTCAGAGAATCATGGAAACCATGCAGGCGAATCAGGGAGATCTGGCCGGCGGCGTCAGCTGCCTGGAAGGCCTTGACTTTGCCGGTACCACACAGGAAAAGCATGTGCTTTATCAGAAGATAGAACAGAAATTTGCGGATCAGGGATGGTTCGAGGAAAACTATGTCCAGTTGTTTGAACAGAGCAGTATCCGGGAAACGTTACTGAATGCATATGGCGGACTTTTGTTTATCGGTATATTCCTCGGAATCCTGTTTACGGTGGCAACCATTCTGATCATATATTATAAACAGATATCAGAGGGCTATGAAGATCACGATCGATATGTTATTATGCAAAAGGTAGGAATGAGCCGGGAGGAAGTGAAAGCGTCTATTCGGTCACAGATTCTGACGGTATTTTTCCTGCCGCTGGTAACAGCGACCATTCATGTTCTGTTTGCATATCCGGTTATTGAACGGTTACTGCGAATGGTACAGCTGGATAATCGGATGTTATTCATCGGATGCATCTTTGGGTGTGTATTGGTATTCGGCATTTTATACGCATGCGTCTATGCAATTACGTCCAGAGTATATTATAAGCTGGTACAATGGTCATAGAATATAACGAAAAAGACAGGAAGGGTAGTATTATCTGCCATGATAACAGCATGGACAGAAATGCAGAAATGCGATATAATCAAATAAGATAGTATAATAAGGCAGGAATCCATACGGATTCCTGTTTTTCAAGGAGGATATATAAGTTATGGCAAGTGTGGCAATTGACGGACCGGCAGGTGCAGGAAAAAGCACGATTGCAAAGCTGGTAG
>CABQJA010000168.1 GCA_902464345.1 uncultured Clostridium sp. | reverse complement strand
CAAAATCATCTCCTTGATATTTTTCCACTACTCTGTGAATATTCTCCATACCAATTCCATGTCTGCGTTGATTTTTCTTTGAAGTCCGAAATGTCTTTCCCAACCGTTTTGGTTCCTGCTCAACCGGATTTTCAACTGACACCCGAAGTTCCTGCCCTTCTATCAAACAACAGAAATAGATTCGCTTCTCCTTCTTACTCAACCGCTCACAAGCCTCTATTGCATTATCCAGAAGATTTGTAAGTACCGTTACCAGATCCATGTCTTTTACAATTACCCCTGCCAAATCTCCTATATTCAGAATCATTGTAATCCCCTTCTCTTCTGCCTGACGATTTTTTTGTCTGAGAATGCTGTTCACAATTGGATGATTCGTATAGTAGGTTCCCTGTGTCGACCGGCACTTACCATAGATCTGTTTTATATACTTCTCAGCCTCTGTAATCTGTCTATCCTCCAGTAATCCCTGTATGCAAAGCAGATGATTTTGAAAATCATGTATCATTTTTTGTTGTTCTCGAACATCCGATTCCATTGTCTGATAAAACTTTAGCTGTCGTTTCATGATACTAAATCGTTTCTTGCGTCTTACAGCATTCTTCCAAATAGCATAAATCATCTTCTCCCTCCCTTCAGGTGGTAGTAGATCTCGCGTATCTTTCTATATTTGTCTCTCGGCACCGGTAATATCTGCATATTATCCAAAACCACCTGATAATTAGATAATCCCTGCATATGACAGTAATTCACCAGATAGCTTTTATGGATTCGAATGAACTGTTCATTATTTAATTCCTCTTCTATCCGGTCCAGTTTTCCGGTCATAGTGCAGACCTCTCCCTGTGTCAAATAGAAATACAGTGTGTGACGAACACTCTCTATATACAGAATCCGGTTGAGCCTGACCTCACGAAAACCTTCCCGGAACTCAAAGTATCGAGTTACTTCCTGCATAGCTACCAACTGTATGATTGTCTCCACTGCCTCATGTAACTGATCCCGATTATTTTTCAATACATAACGGAGTGCTCTCACATGGTAGCCCTCTTGCATAAACTCTACATGTGAAGTCACAAAAACCAGTGGAATTTCTCTGTCAGACTTCCGAATCCGTGCTGCTACCTGCATGCCATTCTCCTCATGCATTTCAATATCAAGCAGAATCGCATGATAGCAACTGATTCCCCCTTCGGTCTCCAGTAATTCCCTGCCTGAACTGTAAGTATCCACCTGATATTGGGATACCTTCTGTTTCTTCAGTACCTCCTCTGTCCACTCTTTTATTTGTTTCCGAAAATACGACTCATCATCGCATATTGCAATTCTTAACATACTTTTCCCCCATGTACTTACCCTCTATTTGTTTCTATAATAGACCATTCTCTATGATTTGTAAATAACTTTTTAAAAATTTAGAACAGAACTTGAATTACATAATCTCTTTACATCTCCGCAAAGTCTGTTATAATTAATTAGATATGGTTTTTTACATAATCTGACAGTGTTTCCAGAGAGTACACCACTGTCATAAGAATATTACAAAGGAGTCATTACCATGAGTCACACGATTGAAATCCGGTGGCATGGCCGGGGCGGTCAGGGTGCAAAAACAGCCGCACTCTTACTTGCGGACGTTGCCTTCAAGACCGGAATGCATGTTCAGGGGTTTCCGGAATATGGACCGGAACGTATGGGAGCGCCGATCACGGCGTATAATCGAATCAGCGATGCACCGATCCGCGTTCATTCCAATATCTATACCCCACAGTATGTTGCCGTTGTAGATGAGACACTTCTGGAGTCTGTAGATGTTACAGCCGGACTTCGGGAAGATGGTGCCATCATTGTAAATACCTCTCGTCCGAAATCCGAGATTCTTCCTCATTTAAAAGGATATAAAGGTAGTGTTTATACCGTTGATGCACACAAGATTTCTATGGCTACCCTTGGAAAATATTATCCAAACTCCCCAATGCTGGCTGCTGTCGTAGCTATCACAAAGGTTATGGAGCCAGAGGCATTCCTGCGTGAGATGGAATTATCCTTCCAGCATAAGTTTGCCAAGAAACCAGAGGTGATTGCGGGTAATATGGAAGCCCTCAGGATGACCTTTAAGGAGGTGCAGTAAAATGTCAGCAACTGATATTTCAAAGATTACAGAAAAAAGCAAATGGCAGGATATTACACCCGGCAATCAGGTATACGGTGCCGGTACTTCCCGCGAATTTCATACCGGAGAATGGAGAACTCAGACCCCTGTATGGATTCCTGAGAAATGCAAGCAGTGTCTGCTCTGTATCCCGGTCTGTCCGGATAGTTCTATTCCTGTAAAGAACTGTGAGCGTCAGGAATTCGACTATGATCATTGCAAGGGCTGCGGCATCTGTGCCAAGGTATGCCCATTCGATTCCATCACTATGAAGGAGGGTCAGTAAGATGTCTATTCGTGAACGTTTATCCGGAAATGAGGCTATCTCCTATGCAATCAAGCAGATCAACCCGGATGTTATGCCTGCATTTCCTATTACTCCATCCACGGAGATTCCGCAGTTTGTTGCAAACTATATTGCCAACGGCAAAATGGATACCGAATTCATTCCCGTTGAGAGTGAGCACAGCTCCATGAGTGCTACCATCGGTGCCTGTGCAGCAGGTGCCAGAGCCCTTACCGCTACTTCTTCCTGTGGTATGGCCCTGATGTGGGAAGAGCTTTATGTGGCAGCTTCTAACCGCCTGCCGCTCGCACTGGCACTAGTAAACCGTGCCCTGTCCGGTCCGATCAATATCAACTGCGATCATTCCGACAGTATGGGTGCCAGAGATACCGGATGGCTGCAGATCTACGCTGAAAACAATCAGGAAGTATACGACAACATGGTACAGGCATATCGCATTTCAGAGCATAAGGATGTACTCCTGCCAATTATGATCTGTCAGGATGGTTTCATCACCAGCCACGCAGTCGAGAATATCGAGCTGCTGGAGGATGATGTTGTTAAGAATTTCGTCGGAGAATATGAGCCGGAGAATTACCTGTTAAATGCCGAGCAGCCTATGGCTGTTGGTCCGTACGCCGTATCCAATTACTATATGGAGACAAAGATGGGCCAGCGTACAGCTATGCACAATGCAAAGCAGGTAATTTTAGATGTTGCCAAAGAATTTGAAGCGATTTCCGGTCGTCATTACGGATTCTTTGAAGAGTACCGTCTGGAGGATGCCGAGTATGCGATTCTGATCATTGGTTCTGCTGCCGGTACCTGTAAGGATGCTGTGGATGCCCTTCGGGCACAGGGTAAGAAGGTCGGTCTGTTAAAGCTCCGTGTCTTCCGTCCATTCCCGGCAGAGGAGATCGCTGCTGCTCTTGCACACTGCAAATCTCTGGCAATCATGGATCGCTGCGACAGCTTCAATGGCAACGGCGGACCTCTGGGTGCCGAAGTTTCCCAGGCATTATACAATGCCCGTTCCTCCGTTCTGGCCGTTAACTATATCTACGGTCTGGGTGGTCGTGATATCCGTGTGGAGGACTTTGAGGATATCTATTCCCGTCTGGAGACCATTGCTGCTACCGGACAGATTACTGACCAGTTCGATTACATTGGTCTGAGAAAATAAGGAGGGACGTATAATGGCTACTAAATATAATTTCAAAGAAGAAATGAACAAGCCGGAGCGTCTGGCTCCGGGACATAGAATGTGCGCAGGCTGTGGCGGAACGATTGCAGTCCGTGCAGTCCTTCGTGCACTGCATGAGGGTGACAAGGCAGTTATCGGTAATGCGACCGGCTGTCTGGAGGTATCTTCCTTCATGTATCCATATACAGCATGGGAAGACAGTTATATCCACAATGCATTTGAAAATGCAGGCGCTACTCTTTCCGGTGTAGAAACCGCATACAATGTATTAAAGAAAAAAGGCAAAATTGATGACACCTATAAGTTTATCACCTTTGGTGGTGACGGTGGTACCTATGACATCGGCTTCCAGTCTCTGTCCGGTGCTATGGAGCGTGGTCACGATCTGGTCTATGTCTGCTACGACAACGGTGCCTATATGAATACCGGTATCCAGCGTTCATCCGCAACTCCGAGATTTGCGGACACCACTACCACCCCTGTCGGATCACAGTCCAACGGTAAGCTGCAGGGTCGGAAGGATCTGGCTGCCATCATTGCAGCACATAATGTTGCCTATGTAGGTCAGACCACCTTCCTTGGTAATTTCAAGGACATCCATACCAAGGCAGAATCCGCAATCTACACTCCGGGTCCTGCATTCTTAAATATTATGGCTCCATGTCCTCGTGGCTGGCGCTATGATGCCAGTGATATTATGACCATCTGTAAGCTGGCTGTTGAGACCTGCTACTGGCCACTGTTTGAAGTGATTGAAGGCAAATGGATCTTAAACTATGAGCCAAAGAAGAAGCTTCCGATCGAAGATTTCCTGAGAGCACAGGGACGTTTCAAGCATCTGTTCAAGCCGGGAAATGAGCATCTGATCGAACAGTTCCAGGAAGAGGTTGACCGCCGCTGGGAAGACCTGCAGTATAACTGCTCCAGAGGATAAAATAAAGAAGCGAGAAATAAAGGAAAGGGGTTGCCATCCGGCAACCCCTTTCCCTTTGTTCCTGCTCTATGAGATCTTAACGACCTTTGCTGCCTGTGGTCCTTTTTCTCCTTCAACGACTTCAAACTCTACCTTTTCGCCTTCTTCGAGAACCTTGAACCCCGGCATCTCAAGTGCTGAGAAATGTACAAAGATATCCTTGCCTTCCTCATCACTGATAAATCCATAGCCCTTCTTTGCATTGAACCATTTTACTGTTCCTGTTTTCATGATACTACCTCCACTTCACTGCCGAAGTCCTTCCTGACACTTCGCTCGCATGTCATCCGTCCTCCGGTTAAACTAATGAGAAAAGGGCATACAACCACATCTGTTGTACACCCTCGTCTAACTGATGCTATTATAGAAAATCTCATTACAATTTTCAAGTAATTTT
>CABQJA010000167.1 GCA_902464345.1 uncultured Clostridium sp. | reverse complement strand
TTTTAAAAGAAAAAGCGTCCGAATGGAAATTCCATTCAGACGCCTTTGTCTGTTCCTTATAAAACAGATTCTAGCACATTTTTCATTTAAAAATTGTAAAAATCGGAACAAATTACCTTATGGGATAAAATGTGTCCAGACATGCTCCTCCGTTTCCGGCAATCCGAACTGTTCTTTTCCCAGTGCGATACTCTTCATCAGGAACGTCATGTTCCGTGCAAGTACCCGCATGGTCTGCTTTCCTTCCTCATCCATCTGTGCCTTTCCCGGCTCTCTGCCATGGATACTGTTCCAATACTGGCTGGATGCGATCGGCATGTTGGAAATCGTAAAGTATTTATTCAGCTCATCAAAGGTCGCAGAACAGCCGCCTCGTCTTGCACAGACCACACTGGCTCCTACCTTCATGGCCTTGTTAAAGTGAGTGCTGTAAAACAACCGGTCCAGACATGCGATCAGAGTCGCATTGGCCGATGCATAGTAAACCGGACTGGCAATTACCAGACCATCTGCCGCTTCAAACTTCGGTGCCAGCTCATTGACCACATCATCAAATACGCATTTCCCGGTCTCTGCACAACGTCCGCAGGCAATACAGCCGCGCACATCCTTCATTCCGATTTGTACAGTTTCTGTTTCTACCCCGTTCTCAGCAAACACCTGCTCCATCTCCCGGATGGCAATCGTTGTGTTACCGTTGACTCTCGGACTTCCGTTAATAATCAATACCTTCATGTTATGACTCCTTTTTCTGACTCCTGAATAAATCGTTTCTTCTCTTATTTCTTCTCTTATTTCTCCGCTTCCATCTCTGCCTGAATCTCATCCTCACTGTCTGCCATTGCCTGCAGGGTCATGGTCAACAGCTTTTCCAGCTCCCAGCCCAGCTGCTCGGCTCCCCGTTCGATCACTTCTCTGGAGCAACCGGCTGCAAAGCCCTTACTCTTATACTTTTTCTTCAGAGACTTTAATTCCATATCCTTCGTACTCTTCGACGGACGCATTAATGCAGCCGCCCAGATCAATCCGGTCAGCTCATCTGCCGCAAACAGTACCTTCTCCATCTCATGCTCCGGTTTCACATCAATCGTGGTACCGCAACCTACGGTGATCCCATATCCATGAGAACATACGGCATGAATGATATCCTCACCGACACCACCTTCCCGTAACAGCTCCGGTGCTTTCAGGCAATGCTCCTCCGGATACAGCTCAAAATCAATATCATGCAGTAATCCGACAATGCCCCAGTATTCTGCATCCTCGCCATAGCCTAATTCCTTCGCATACCATTTCATAACTGCTTCCACGGTCAGAGCATGCTGGATATGAAATGGATCCTGATTGTACTTTTTCAGTAATTTAAATGCGTCCTCTCTTGAAATGTGTTCCATGCTCATGATTTTTTCCTCCTGTCTATCCTGCTATTTATCCTTCCGGATCTGCTTCATCATACTCAGAAATTCCTTCTCGTTGACCAGTGCAATTCCCTGGGTCTCATCTCCAAGAACGATCAGCCGATCCCCGGTCTCAATATGAAAAATCTTTCTTGCCTTTGCCGGTATCACAATCTGGCCCTTCTCGCCTACCTTAACGATTCCAAACAAATGCTTGCCCCGCGGCGGAATACCAACATCATCAATCACCTTCTCATAGTTTACCAGATCATCCAGGGATACATTAAAAATATCCGCCAGTTGCTTACACTTATCAATATCCGGCAGAGATTCTCCGGTCTCATATTTGGAGATTGTCTGTCTGCTGACCTGCAGCTGCTCTGCCAGCTCCTCCTGCGACATCTTATGTAATTTTCTTAATTCGATCAGATTATCACTGAACATACCGCTCTCCTTCTGTACCTTAGAACAGGGCTGTACTGAAATACCGTTCCGCACGATCCGGCAGAATCGTGGCAATGACCTTATCTTTTCCGTACTTCTCTGCCATCTGCATAGCTGTCCAGATATTTGCTCCGGATGAAATACCAACCAGCAATCCCTGAACTCTCGCCAGTGACTGTGCCGTACGAATCGCATCCTCATCGGATACCTCCACAATATCCGTTATAATACTGGTATCCAGCACATCCGGAATAAATCCGTCTCCGATTCCCTGAATCTGATGTATCCCCGGCTTATCTCCATGCAATGCAGACACATGCTCCGGCTCTACGGCAACAATCCGCGTCTCAGGATTCTGCTCCAGCAGATACTGTGCAATTCCCTGCAGGGTTCCGCCACTTCCGATCCCGGATATATAAATATCGATCTTCTTTCCCAGCTGTTCACACAGCTCCACTGCCGTCTGCCGATAATGAATGTCCGGATTCGCCGGATTGATAAACTGCTGCGGCATAAAATACTGATCCGGATGCTGCTGTACCAGCTCATTTGCCTTATCCACCGCACCACCGATACTTAACTCCGGATCTGTCAGTACAAGCTCTGCGCCGAGTGCCCGGATGATCTTTTTCCGTTCATCACTCATATTCTCCGGCATGACGATGATCACCGGATACCCCTTCCGGATTCCACACAATGCCAGACCGATTCCCGTATTGCCGCTTGTCGGTTCTATAACGGTCATACCCGGCTTTAACTTTCCCTGCTGCTCTGCTACCTCCAGCATGTTTTTCGCAATCCGGTCTTTAATGCTGCCACCCGGATTCAGAAATTCAGCCTTGGCAAATATATGATAACCGGTCGACTCCTGCAGGCTCATTAACGGCGTGTCACCGATCAGGTCTAAAACGTTACTGTAATACATGCTCTTCCTCTTTTCTTAACATTCTCTGATTTATTATATTATACTTATGTCTGAACTGCAATTCATTGCGAAAATTCGTTGCCCGCATATCAAAAAGAGGCCGGAGCCTTCTGCCCCAGCCTCTTCTATGCGTATATGCTTTACCGGTCCCTGTCTCTGCTGCCCGGAACCGTTTCGTATAATCTCACAATCTGAATATCCTACTTTGTAATAAAGGTATGATAGATTGCTCTGATTGCAGTCTCAAAATCACTGTTCTTAACTCCGATAATGATATTCAGCTCTGAAGAACCCTGATCGATCATCTTGATATTAATGCCTTCTTTTGCAAGGGCACTGAATAACTTACCTGCAGTACCGCTGGCTGACTTCATACCACGGCCTACTACTGCTATCAATGCCATGCCTGACTCGATCTCAACGGAATCCGGCTCTGCCAGACGGTGAATTGCAGAAACAACACTCTGCTCCTTATCGATAAACTCATCCGCATGTACAACAATTGTCATGGTATCAATACCGGATGGCATATGCTCGAATGAAATCTCATTCTCCTCGAATGCCTGCAATACCTTTCGGCCAAATCCAATCTCTGAATTCATCATTGCTTTTGAGATGAAGATCGTACAGAAATCCTTCTTACCTGCAATACCGGTAACTACATAATCCTGCTTCTGGCAGGTACTCTCTACGATCCAGGTACCTGCATCCTCCGGTGCATTCGTGTTACGGATATTAATCGGAATACCACAATGACGAACCGGGAAGATTGCATCCTCATGAAGCACAGACGCTCCCATATAAGAAAGCTCACGAAGCTCTCTGTAAGTAATATATTTAATCGGCTTTGGATCCGGAACGATCCGCGGATCTGCTACTAAGAAGCCGGATACATCCGTCCAGTTCTCATATACATCCGCACGGCTTGCCTGTGCTACGATTGAACCGGTCACATCGGAACCGCCACGGGAGAAGGTCTTAACCTTTCCATCCTTACCGGTACCGTAAAAGCCCGGAATAACAGCACGTTCACACTGCTTTAATCTGGAAGATAATACTTTCTCAGTCTTATAGCTGTTCAGATTTCCTTCCTCATTAAAGAAAATAACCTCTGCAGCATCGATAAACTCTACACCCAGATATGCAGCCATAATCTTACCATTCAGAAATTCTCCTCTGGATGCCGCATAATCCTTCTGTGGCTCTTCCTTCAATACCTTTGCAATCTCTTCAAACTCCGCATCAAGAGAAAAGTCCTTCAAGCCAAGACCCTGAATGATCTCATCATATCTTGCCTTAATCGCTTTCATTTCCTCTGCAATGTCTTTTCCCTCACTTGCTGTCTCATATACATGAAGAAGCATATCGGTAACCTTTGTATCTTCTGAAAACCGTTTGCCCGGTGCAGAAGGTACTACATATACACGTGATTCATCCGCACGGATAATATCTCCTACTTTTTTGAACTGTTCTGCACTTGCCAGTGAGCTACCACCAAATTTGACTACTTTTTTCATTGAGATTTTACCTTTTCTTTCCTGAATTCATTCGTGCGACTCTCCCCGCACCTGTGTCATGTTGATAAACAGAGCTCGTTTTAAAACGAGTCCAACACTTGTATTTTAGACATGTTTGCCTGTTCTGGCAATAGGAAATCACAATTTTTTTTGATTTCTCTGCTTCTATCTGCATTCCCGGTCGGATTTGTGCCTGATATACAACATAAATCCAAGACATAGCAGCAGCTGTACGGCAGATGACATCGGGGTTGCAAGCCCTATCTGAAATAAAGTAGCACCTGCCTGTCGGCTCATAATATAGGACACCGGAATCCGTACACCAAATGCTCCGATGATTCCCTGTATCATGACGAATTTCGTTTTACCGATTCCATTGTAGAATCCGATATAACAGAAGAATACCGCAGTCAGCACACAATCAATGGCATAGGCTCTTAAATAATCTGCTGCCGCTGCAATGACTGCACCGTCCGGCGAAAAGATCCCTGCCAGAGCCGCACCATAGAAATAGGATATAAAGAACATCAGCACTCCGATTCCCAGAGATACCGCCGTTCCATAATGTAACGCTTTCCGCGCTCTGTCCATATGTCCGGCGCCATAATTCTGTGCAACAAATGCCGACATGGACTGCATGAAGGCGGAGGAAATCAGCATGATAAATGCACACACCTTTTCAGCCACTCCAACTCCGGCAGAGGCAATCACGCCCATGGAATTCACGATTGCCAGTATGATCAGGAAGGACACACTGACAAAAAGATCCTGCAGTGCGATCGGGGCTCCAAGACCTACGACCTTCCGGAATGTGCTGCCATGGATTCTTAAATCTGCCTTTT
>CABQJA010000166.1 GCA_902464345.1 uncultured Clostridium sp. | reverse complement strand
TAGTATAACAGTCGGTTATATATATGAAAGGGAGTTTAAGAGGGAATCCATATGAAATCAAATCAACAGAATCGCGCATACAAAATTATATTGATCCTATTCATCATACTTACATATATCGCCACACCCATATGTGCGTTTTTCAATCTTTTAACATTTACCTATATCAGCTATATATGTCAGGCAATCGCCGTATTTTTATTCCTGCTTGCATTCCGGACAGAGCGCATTCCGGCCGACTCAGGATCAGAACTCTTATCCATTACCGGCGAGGAACAGAAGCATCTGGCTGACGAACAGGCACTTCGGATCCGGGAGCTGCGTGAGAGCAGCACTGAACAATCGCTCACCATTGAGCGCCTCCAGCGGGAATTAACAGACGCCCAAAATGCTTTAAGCATACAGACTACAGCTTGTACCCATTTAGAAGAACAGCTGGCACAGTCAGCACCGTTGGACACTTCGGCCGGTTATGCAGATTTCCTTCCCCCGGCCAAAGATACCGATGAAACAACCATAGATATTTTACAGATCGTACAGGATACGATCCGGGAATTGGAAGAATCTGCTTTACAGGCTAATATCCGAATACAAATTGCTTCTTCCAGCAACAGTCTATATATAAAAGCAGCCCCTTCCCGTATTCGGATCCTGTTCCGGAACATTATTGATAATTCTATTAAATATATGCAGCGGACCGGCATTCTTCTAATCACAATATCAAATATCGGCTCTGATATTTTTATTGTATTAAAGGATAATGGAATGGGATTGGACACATCTGAAACCAACCATATTTTTGAATTGAATTTCCAGGGTTCTAACCGTATCAGTGGAAACGGACTGGGGCTCACACAGGCAAAAGCTATCGTTGATTATTATGGTGGAACAATTTATGCCAAGAGCACCCCAAACCAGGGCATGGGCATTTATATCCAGCTTCCTACCGATTAAGAAATAACAGACATCAGCATACACATCAAATATAAAAGCACGTCTCCGATCAATTCTTCAGAAACGTGCTTTTATATTTGGTTTTATATCTATTCTACCCTGCTTATATCTGGAAGTTGCTCATGGAATCTGCAATCTTATCTGCCGCATTCTTAACAACACCTGCAGATTCTGTAACCTCATTAAAGCTGTTTGCCACTTCTGCGGTCGCTGCTGAGGTCTCCTGCGTACTTGCCGCATTCTCTTCTGCTACTGCCGATAAGCCCTGTACAACTTCTACAATCGAGCTTCTTGCCTCATTCAAAGCTACCGTCCGATTCTCAATCGCTTCTATGCCACGAATGGATTCTTCAATACCATCCATAACCTGACTCACAATTGTTTCTGTATTTGCAACATTCTCGCTCTGGCTGTTGATAATTTCCTTTACCTTTTCCATTGTGACAACCGCTTCATCGGAATCATTGATCAATTCATTAATAATGTTATCGATCGCATCCGCAGACGCATTGGACTGGTCTGCAAGCTTCTGAATCTGATTCGCAACAACTGCAAATGAACGTCCCTGCTCACCGGCTCTGGCCGCCTCAATACTTGCATTCAATGACAGCAGATTGGTCTCTTCCGCAATGGAACTGATCAGTCGTGTCGCCTCCCGGATCTTCTGTGAAGATACATTCGTCCGGTTCGTCTGCTCATATATCAGCTCAATTGCTTCTTTTACTTCGTCGTTAATATTCCGAAGTTCAACCAAAGACCGACTGGCCTCTGCACTCGACTTCCGCATATAATCTGCTGTTACATTCAGATTTTCCACTTCTCTGGTCGTATCCTCTATCATCTCACCCATAGCATAAACACTCTCAGATGCATTCTGTGCATCCTGTGCCTGGGATGTGGCACCATCTGCAATCTCACCAACTGCACGCTCCACGTTATCAACCGTAGCCAGATTCTTCTGTGCCGTATCATTCAGATGCTCTGCTGACTCCAACAGCGAGGTTGCATGCTCGCCGATATCCTGGAACATGTACTTCAGTTCATCCCGAAGACCTGCCAGAGAACGTGCCAGCACACCAATCTCATCCCCCCGGCTCAAGGCAACATCGTCCATCTCTACATTCAGATTACCGGCCGCCACCTGACGCACTGCATCGATGCTTGATGTAATTGCCCGGCTGGTGCGGACTGCCATAATCGTAGTTACGATCAGTGCTATCACTAATGCCACCACCAGTATCAGGGCAATCTTTTTGCTCTCTAACTCAAATGGTCCTGCCAGCAAAAAAATTGTCAGTAACGTAATCACCAATGTCGGGATTCCCGACATCAATACTAATTTAACTTTTAATTTCATCTTCAATAACCTCCATTACATCTATAGTCTGTATCCCTCTCACATTTTCTCCGTCTGTACATATACATTCGTAAACATATATGACTTACATATACAGTAATTATACCAATCCGCGACAGAATATGCAATTATAGAAATGAAGTTTTTCCGAATGAAACTTTTACAGACAGATAACACAAAAAGCCTGCATGCTTTCGCACACAGGCCTTTCTCATTTCTCTTATACGATACTGATTAAGCAAGCTTTGTAACGTTCAGCTTAACACCAGGACCCATTGTAGAAGCGATAGTTACACTTCTTAAATACTGACCCTTTGCTGCTGAAGGCTTAGCCTTGTTAATAGCATCCATTAACGTCTGGAAGTTGTCCGCTAACTGCTCCTCAGAGAAAGAAGCTTTTCCGATTGGCACGTGAATAATGTTTGCTTTGTCTAAACGGTATTCGATCTTACCAGCTTTAATATCAGCAATTGCCTTGGTAACATCCATGGTTACTGTACCAGCCTTCGGGTTTGGCATTAAGCCCTTAGGACCAAGTACACGACCCAAACGACCTACAACACCCATCATATCAGGAGTTGCAACAACAACATCGAAATCTAACCAGCCTTCGTTCTGGATCTTCGGAATTAATTCCTCGCCACCAACGAAATCTGCACCTGCTGCCTGTGCCTCGTCAACCTTAGCACCCTTAGCAAATACCAGAACACGTACAGTCTTACCTGTTCCATGAGGAAGTACAACTGCACCACGAACCTGCTGATCTGCATGACGGCCATCAACGCCAAGACGAATATGGCACTCGATGGTCTCATCAAACTTAGCGCTTGCTGATTTCTTAACAATAGAAACTGCTTCTGCTGCATCATAAGTAGTAGCTCTGTCTACTAATTTGGCAGCTTCTGTATATCTCTTACCCTTTTTCATATTAAATAACCTCCTGTGGTATTATCGGGAGCGACCCTCCCACTCAATTCTTAGTCAACAACTGTGATACCCATTGAACGAGCGGTACCTGCGATCATGCTGGTAGCTGCTTCAATGGTAGCTGCGTTCAAATCCGGCATCTTCAGTTCAGCAATCTTCTGAACCTCAGCCTTAGTGATGGTTGCAACCTTAGTCTTGTTCGGAACGCCGGAACCAGACTTAATGTTACAAGCCTTCTTTAATAATACAGCTGCCGGTGGAGTCTTTGTAATGAAGCTGAAGCTTCTGTCTGTATATACTGTGATAACAACAGGGATGATCATATCGCCCTGATCAGCAGTTCTTGCATTGAATTCCTTTGTGAACTGAACGATATTTACACCATGCTGTCCAAGTGCAGGACCAACCGGTGGGGCTGGAGTTGCCTTGCCTGCCGGGATCTGTAATTTAATATAACCTTCTACTTTTTTAGCCATTATAGCTTACCTCCTAAATAAATTGTGGTATTTACGGGGGATACCCTCCCACTTGCTAGTTTAACTTCTGTACCTCTAAGAAGCCAATCTCTACCGGTGTAGCACGTCCGAAAACATCTACATCAATAGTAATTGATTGCTTAGCCATGTTGATTTCTTTGACATCACCAACGGTGTCTGCCCATGCACCGGAAATAACCTTAATGGTATCTCCGACCTCCAGATCGATTTCAACCTGCTGCTTTGTCGATACGCCCATGGAACGAATCTCGCCCTCTGAAAGCGGAACCGGCTTGGATCCAGGTCCAACGAAACCTGTAACACCTCTGGTATTTCGAACGACATACCAAGTAGTATCGTTCATGATCATGTTTAAAAGAACATAGCCCGGAAACATCTTCTTAGAAACCTGCTTTTTGGCACCGTTCTTAACCTCAACTACATCCTGAAGGGGAACGACCACCTCGAGTATCTGATCTTCAAGCCCACGGTTTTCTACGCTCTTCTCGATATCAGCTTTAACCTTATTCTCATATCCTGAGTAGGTATGGACTACATACCATCTTGCTTTGCTTTCTTCTGCTTCTGACATATAATCACCAACCTTTACCCAATCGATTTAACCAGATCGGTTAATTCTGATAATCCAAACTGCAAACCATAATCAACAGCTGCAATGATACAACCGAGAATGATTGCAATAATGATAACCGCTACGGACTCTTTTACAAGGGAATTCTTATCAGGCCAGATAATCTTCTTAAATTCGAGTTTTAATTCCTGAAACCAGTTGCGCTTTACAACTGCCTTCTCCTCATCTTTCTTTCCCATTAAATCACTCCTTATGTGGTTATCAAGGTTTACTTCGTTTCCTTATGCATTGTATGAGCCTTGCAGAACTTACAATACTTCTTTGTTTCCATACGATCTGGATGCGTCTTCTTATCCTTTGTGAGATTGTAATTACGCTGTTTACACTCTTCACATGCCAATGTAATCTTTACGCGCACAACTGCCACCTCCGTTTCTTTTTTTGATTGTGAATCTTTTCCTGTGTGTCTGAACCTGCATACATGAATGCTCACTGTCGCGGCATTCGCCGCCAACTCGCCATTCAACTCGCGTATCCGCTCGTTGTCGCGGCATTCGCCGCATAAGAAATTCGCTTCGCGACTTTCTTCCCACATACAGATTTCACACCTCAAATCCATGCAAGCATGTCTTTGCCGGTCTGAAATCTGCATGTGCAACTCGCTTGTAATTTCTTGCGTGGCTCATTTTTGCACACAAAAAAAAGACTTCTTCCGTCACAGGCTTTAGGATACCATAGATGGGATGGGACGTCAACTGTTTTCTTCTAAAAAGGAGGTCAAGCAACTCTATTTTCCTTCAATAATGTCACCTTAAGATTCTCTTGAGAAAATATAAATCCCATTCTCGGTTTTTTTGTAAAATTAATATTGGCATTTTGTACACTATG
>CABQJA010000165.1 GCA_902464345.1 uncultured Clostridium sp. | reverse complement strand
GGCAGATAGTAATCCATAAAAATGTCCAAAAACCTTCCGTAAAGCAGTTAATGATCATTCCCACTGCCACAAAAAAGAGAGCAAATCCACATAATCTTTTCATGCGTGTTAGCCCTCCTTTTGCTTTCTATATGCTATTATATGCAGCTCTTATCAGATTGTTTCCAGAAATATCTCCCGAAGCTGAAGTTTCTTCGTTCCATGATAAACCAGATAAATTCCATAGACTCCATCCGGAATCCGGAGCTCTGTTCGGATATCGGTCCAGGTTTCCGGTAACCCGCTGACATCAAGTGTTCCGACAGATGCCTTCTGTTCGGGATCCGTAAACAGTTCGATATAGGCATCCATATCCTTCTGTCCTGCCTTTTCCTGCAGGAACTGCTTTTCTTCCTTCTGATACTGAAGGTAATTATCATCATCCTTACTGCGTTCATCCGTCCGCAACGGTCCCCGATAAACGACCCGGTTGGCATCGGTTTCCGTCCGGGCAGATATCCCGAATGCCGTTACTCCGTTGCATTCAAAATACTTATAACCGATCAGTGTTCCGTCCTCGACTTCTGCAATGAACCGTTCCTCTCCCAGATTAGTCACATTCGGAAACGGCATCTGAAAAATACTGTTGGATCCATGTGGCATATGTCCATTGGTCAGATTGCATGCGATCACCGCCGGATACCGTCCTTCGCCCTTTAACGGTCCATCGTTCAATCCACAGCTGGTAATCTCTACCTGTGGAATCCTCCCGTCCTCCAGGATCTGAATCTTTTCGGCACAGGCCTGTCTGCTGTAATCGGACTTATGAGTCAGTCTGTGATAAAATACATACCATTGTCCGTTTATTTCCACAATGCTTCCGTGTGTGGTCCCTGTCATATTCAGCTTCTCATCCACCGTGCGTCCCTGATAACCGATATCACCATTGGAAACGATCGTGCCGCCGAATGTAAAATCACGATCCGGATACCGGCTGGTGGCATAACAAAGCTCATGATTCTGCCATGAGGAATAGACAAAGTAATATCTGTCTCCGACCTTTCGCATGGAAGACCCCTCAAAAAACGGATGGGACTCAAAGCTGGTTCCCTTTACCCGGTACGGAATAATATGTCTGGCTTCTTCCTTTACTGTCAGCATATCATCCTCCAGAACCACCATGCAGGCACCCATGATACTGTCCGGATAGCTTAAGATCTCCTCTCTGCTGCGTCCGAACATCTCGATTTCTTCCTGCATGTAAGAATCATTTTCCATGAAATCCTCACGCTCTTCATAGTCATACTGTGTTCCGTAATAGATTCGGATCGTACCATTATCATTTAAGGCCGCCGGATCAAAGCAGATATATTTCATCATTGGACTGCCATCCGGATTTTTAACAACTCCGAGATATTCATACTGTCCGGCCGGTTCCCCACAGACAGCAACACCGATTGGTCCCTGATAACCGCCCTGTCCGTAATCACCACCCATGCAGTAATAAAGATAATACCTTCCGTCATTTCCCTGTACTACATCCGGTGCATACATATACTGCGGATTCGGATAACGCGGATCCTGCTTTGCCTGATAAATCACACCCTCATATCTCCAGTCCGACAGATCCGTAACCGGAGCGGAATAAGCGACATAATCCAGCATACAGAAGGTGTATCCACCCTCCTTGTCATGCGAACCGAAATGATATACCCGATCTCCGAACACATGTGGTTCTCCGTCCGGAATGTATTCGTTTAACGGTAAAAACGGATTATATACCTGCTGCTTCTGAATTCCTTTATTCTGACCTTTCATCCTGTTGTTTCCTCCTGTTCTTCTCTGTCATTGCATCCAGATGCTTCTGATAAATGCCGCAATGTCCGTGTGCTTTCAGTGATTTCCGGAATGCGGCCTCTGCCTTCTCGTAGTCTTCCATTGCCTCATATACCAGCCCCTGCTCGAAATAACCCTCTTCACAGCCACAGTATCCGCAAAAATCACAGACATGCATCCGGACTGCCTGCTCCAGGCATTCCAATGCCTTTTCATACTGCTCCATTACCCGGTACAGTCGTGCCAGCCGGATGTATTCCCTTGGAGCCATCTTTCCGCTCCTGACACCCTCTGCAGCCTGAATATACTCCGGATAAGCCGTTACCGACCCTTCCAGCCTGTAAATGCTTTCCAAAAGCTCACTGTAATAATTCTGACTACTCTCTTTATTCAAATCCACAGCCTGTTCATAGGCGGTTCTTGCCTCCTGATAGCAGCCATTTAATAGCATAACCCGTCCATAGGTACTGTTCAGCCGCGTAAGCTCCTCCTCATTCAGCTCCGAATGTATCTGCAACAGCTGATGATACATGGATCTCGCAAGCTCTGTATCCCCTTCTTCACCGGCCAATTCCATCAGAAGGCAGCCGAACCAGAACCGATCCTCCGCCTCTGTTCCATGCTCCAGATAATCCCGCAGGACTGCTTCTGCTTCCCGGAACCGGTCGGCACGGGTATAATTCAGAGCCATCTCATAGCGCAGATTTCCATCCGCTTTGTCTCCGTATTTCTCTAACAATGGTTTCAGGATGGCGGTTGCCTGATCATACTGATACCGGCAGGTATAACACCGGGCAATATACCGTTGAATCTGCAGCCGCTTTCTTACTTCGTCCGCATCAAGCTTTGTTTCTGCCAGTTCAAATATCCGGATTGCCTCATCATAGTCCCGCTCCAGAAACCGGATTTCTCCAAGCTCCATATAGCAGGAAGCATTATCCGGTTCTAATTCAAGACCTCGCTTATAGTCTGCAACCGCCGCTTCATATTCCCGCATACTCCGATAAACAGATCCACGGTTTATATAATAAAATGCGAGTTCTGTCAGTGCGAGCTGCTTTGTATACTCTGCGATTGCGGCCGGATAGTCTCCTGTCTTGCGGTACATATATCCCAGATATCCATGCACCCGGTTATGTTCCGGTTGCAATGCAACCGCCTCCAGATAGCAGGCAATCGATTCCCGGTCCCGATCCGCCTCGTCATACAGATCTGCCAGCATCAAAAGCATTTCCATGTAATCATCCAGATCGGATGTAGCACTGTTATAATTCTTTTTCAATGCTTCCAGCAGCCGGATCGCTGCTTCATCCTGTCCCTGCGCGCGCTGATTCACAGCCTCATAATAGCACATACTGTCACTATCCGGAACGCGCTGCCGATAACGATCGATTACCGCCTGAGCATCTTCATACTGTTCTACCTCCTGGAACACACGAATCTCCAGAACATACGGACCTTTTTGATATGGCAGAATATCCTCTGCCTGTCCACATGCCCGAATGCATTCCTGCAGATGATTCAGTTCAAAACAGGATTTTGCAATGTAATCATAGGCCTCCCAAGCCCAGTTTCCGAGCTGCAACAGTTTCCGTCCGGCCTGAATACAGGCCTCATACTCTTTCTTCTGGTATAATAACTGACAATAGGCTGCATATGCATCGGACTGCTCCTTATGCTCTGTATGAACCGGAAGCTCCAGATACTGCTCCGCCAGCTCCATATTTTCCAGATTTAAATAACACCGGGCAATCAGATTATGTACATACGGAAGTCTGCGCAATTGTTTATCCAGTTCTTCCGAGAAGTCCTCTCCCCGGTTGGCCTTCTTTTCTTCTAATATCTCCTTCCAACGAAGCAGACAGTTAAGTGCCGCCTCATATTGTTTCCCGGAAAGTAAGCTCCGTCCCTTTACATTCCAGTACTGTATCTCCTCATCCGCATCCGGTCGGAAACGATTCAGTGCTTCGACCGCCGATTTATCTTCACCATTCCGGTAATACGCCCAGGCAACCTCAAATGCCGCCTTATGATCCTCCGGATTCTGTTGCAGAAGTTCCAAATTCTTTTCAATAATCTTCTGGTTTGCCTGAACCATCCCGATATAGGCATCATCCGCATAGCTATACTTTTCCAGTATATCCATATATACATCTCTGGCAGCCTCATACTCCTTCTGTGCAAATCTTGCATCTCCCTGCATTTTCATAGCCGGATAATATCCCGGCTCCTGTTTCAGAACCGCTTGCAGCAGCCGGACCGCCCGTTCATACTCACCGGCATGTACAGCCAGCTCTGCAGTTTCCAGCTGCATCTGAAAATCCTCCGGATAGCGCTTCAGAATCTCCTCTGCCTTCTGATATAATGGCAGAATTTCTTTCGTTTTCTCTGTCACTGACAGCTTTTTCGCCTGTAGCTTCAGCTCTATCATGTCCAGATACGGATGCCGGATATTCATTGCATTTAATTCATCCAGACACTTCTCCGCTTCTTCCGTTTCCTCACGATTAAAGTGCTGCACCATTCTATGATAGGTTCGGATATAGTTGTCCGCCTGAGACAGATCCCCTTCAAACAGCTGATAATCAATAGCATCCGGGGTATTTGCACAATAAATCATATAATCCAGCAGATTTTCCGGATAGCGTTCCGACAGCTCCTGTTTTCTTCCGACCAGATCAAAATGCTTAATGATCTCCCGGAATACCTCCCGCGGCATATTATAATGCCCTGCGATATAACGCAGGCATTCGTCCAGAACAGTCTCCTCGGTTTCCAGTGCCTGATACGGCTCCGTTTCAAACAGCCGGTGCCATTCTTCTGCCTGGATCCGGCGTGCATAATCCTGATATAAGTCATCTAACTCTTGCATGATCACAGAATCACTCTGAGGATTTTCCGAAGCCTGCTCCGCTTCATCTACCTCCGCTGATTGCTCCGCAGCTTTCATTGCGGCTTCATAAGCACTCCTGAGCTCCATAAAGGCTTCCGGATCATCCTCCGGATTGACTGTCTGCAGCTTTTTGCGATATGCCTGTCGAATTTCTTCCGTATCCTTTGTTGCCTCGATTTCAAGAATTGTCCATATATCCATTCCGAATTATCTCCTATCAATTGTAAATTCCGGCGTTCCCATAGCACCGGCGCCCAGTTCATATTTATTAAAGAACAATACTACCTGTTCGTCCTCATTAATATAAAACTGTTTATTATCATTAAACAATTCTTCCAGATTCAGATTGTCCCACAGATAAAACTTCTGTTCTTCATCCCACTGGTTTAACTGTTTCTGAACCTCCTCTGACAGTATCCGCTTGTAGTCGCTGCCAAACAGATCCCGCAACGTCAGTTCATTTCCGGTATCCAGATCAATATTATAGTAAAACATTTTAAAA
>CABQJA010000164.1 GCA_902464345.1 uncultured Clostridium sp. | reverse complement strand
CGCAAATATTTCCTGCTGGCGGCGAGCTATGGTTTTTTCTGGCTGGTAAGCGGAAAACTGGTCATCTACCTGTTGCTGACAACATTATCTATCCATTATTTCGGTCTGTGGCTGGACCGGATACACAGGACCAGAAACGAAGCGGTTAAGGGAGTGGAAAAGGCAGAGAGAAAAGAGATAAAAAAGCGGTTCCTGAAACAGAGCCGGTGGGTGCTTGCATTTGCGATTGTACTTCATATAGGGGTGCTTCTGACTTTGAAATATTCGCCGTTTTTCACAACGAATCTGAATGCGGTCTTTACCATGCTGAAGCTTCCGCTTCAACTGCAGGTGCCTTCTTATCTCATGCCGATCGGTATCTCGTTTTTTACATTACAGGCGGTGTCCTATCTGATCGATGTATATCGCGAAACGGTTCCGGCAGATGATAATATCTTTCGGCTGGGGCTGTTTATGTCGTTTTTCCCGCAGATTGTGGAAGGTCCGATCTGCAGATATGATCAAACAGCACAACAGCTTTGGGAAGTAAAAGGAATTGAATATCATAATCTGAGTCTGGGCCTGCAAAGAGTGGCTTTTGGACTGATGAAAAAGCTGGTCATAGCAGACAGACTGAATCCGCTGGTTAAGGAAGTGTTTGCAAACTATGCGGATTATGAAGGCGGTGTTATTGCACTTGCATCCCTTTGTTATACGATTCAGCTATATATGGATTTCTCCGGAACGATGGATGCAGTTATGGGCATTGGACAGATCTTCGGTGTAAGTATGCCGGAGAATTTTAAACGCCCATTCTTTTCAAAGACGATTTCGGAGTTCTGGATGCGCTGGCATATTTCGTTGGGTGCATGGTTTAAGGACTATATTTTCTATCCTGTAACCATGTCTAAACCGATGAAAAAGCTGACAACAGCGGCCCGGAAGAAGCTTGGTAATCATTTCGGACCATTGCTTGCGGGAGCGGTCGCACTGTTTCTGGTATGGTTATGCAACGGATTATGGCATGGAGCAGGATGGAATTATATATTTTTCGGCATGTATCATTTCGGCTTTATTCTGTTGGGCAATATCGTGGCGCCGGCAGTAAAATGGCTGCATCAGAAGTGCCATATCAATCCGGAGTGGTTTGGGTACCGGATATTTCAGATAATAAGAACCGGCATCCTGGTAGTGATCGGTGAAATGTTTTTCCGCGCATCAACTCTGCAGGCGGGATTTACAATGCTGCGGCAGATGGTTACAAATTTCCGGTTTGCAACGCTGAATGGTGATCTGCTGAAGCAGATGGGAGTTGACTGGAAGGATATGGGAATTGTTCTGGTTACGATTCTGATCATATTTGCGATCAGTGTATGGAATGAAAAGGGTGTAATCGTCCGTGAAGCACTGGCAAAGAAGCCTGTCGTTGTCCGGTGGGCGGTGTTGTATGCATTGATCCTGTTTATTGTGATATTTGGCGCCTATGGAGCAGGGTATATTCCGGTAGACCCGATCTATGCGAATTTTTAAGGAGAAGCTGTTATGAAGAAAGCATGGAAAAACATCTTAACTACGATATTGTTCATTGGTATTCTGATTGCTTTGCTTTGGATATTGTCAGTGATATTTCAGCCAAGAAACAATACAAGTGCCGAAGGCATTCAGGATGAACAGGCAAACGGAATCCTGGCAGAACCGGAAAACACGATTGATGCAGTGGTTCTGGGGGACAGTGAGACCTATTGCGGTTATATACCACTGGAGCTATGGCGGACATACGGAATTACGACCTATGTATGTGGCACCACACAACAGAAAATGTACTATACCTGCGATTTTCTTCAGAAAACGTTTGAAACCCAGAGCCCTAAGGTGGTGTTCCTGGAAACAAATGCGTTCTTCCGGGATTATGGCTATGCACAGATCATAACGAATACATTGGAGGACAAACTTCCGATTTTCAGATATCATGACCGATGGAAGACGATCCGGACACAGGATCTGATGGATGATGTGGAATATACCAATATCGAACGGGATAAAGGATATCGTTATTATACAAAAGCAGATCCGGCAGATACGAACGGTTATATGCAGGAAAACTCCGGGAAAATATCGATCCCGAAAAAGAATCTCCGGTATATACGGGAGATACAGAAATATTGTGAGGAAAATGATGCCAGACTGGTATTGATCAGCACGCCGAGCACGAAGAATTGGAATTATAAAAAGCATAATAGTGTAGAAGAATTGGCTAAAGAACTGGGTGTGGAATATATAGATCTGAATCTGCAATCGGATCAGGTGGCGATCGACTGGAATACGGATACCAGGGATAAAGGCGATCATTTGAATTACAATGGTGCCATGAAAGTGACGAATTATGTAGGAAAGTATCTGAAAGAGACGGAACTGTTTGAGGATAAACGTGAGAATCCGGATTATGCAGACTGGAACACGCAGCTTGAAGCATTTGATCAGTACAAAGCAGACTACCGGAAATAGTAACAGAAAAGGATAGAAAACAGAATGTATGTTTGCATTTTAAACTAGGATTAGAAGAAAAACTGTGGTAATATATATCCAGATATAGGAAGCAGGAAGATAAGAAAGAAAAGGAGAGCTTAAATGCAGGCAATACTGAATCAGCCGCAGCAGGAGGCTGTGGAGCATATAGAAGGGCCAATGCTCGTTCTGGCGGGGGCGGGTTCCGGAAAGACCAGAGTAATTACATACAGAGTAGCATATCTGATCGAACAGGGAATCAATCCTTATCATATTCTGGCAATTACATTTACGAATAAGGCGGCCGGTGAGGTGCGTGAACGTGTGGATGATCTGATCGGTTACGGCTCGGAGAGTGTATGGGTAAGTACATTTCATTCCTTATGTGTCCGGATATTGAGAAGGCACATTGAACGCATCGGATTCGCTTCGAATTTTACAATCTATGATACGGACGATCAGAAACGACTGATCAAAGAGGTGACAAAACAGCTGCAGTTAGACCCGAAGATGTATCCGGAACGGACATTAATGAGTGCGATAGCAAAGGCAAAGGAGAATTTCATCTCGCCGCGAGAGTATGATCTGCAGGCACAGGGTGATTACCGGAAGATGCAGATGGCACGGGTGTATGCGGAGTACCAGAAGCGACTGCACAGCAACAATGCACTGGATTTTGACGATCTGCTCTATAAGACCGTGCAGCTGTTTCAGGATTGTCCGGATGTGCTGGAGCAGTATCAGGAACGGTTCCGTTATATTATGGTGGATGAGTATCAGGATACGAATGAGATCCAGTTCCTGCTGGTGCGTCAGCTGGCCAGAAAATACCGGAATCTCTGCGTGGTAGGTGATGATGATCAGTCTATTTATAAGTTCCGCGGGGCGAATATCATGAACATCCTGAATTTTGAAGAAGAATATCCGGATGCAAAGGTGATCAAGCTGGAGCAGAATTACCGCTCAACCGGTAATATTTTAAATGCGGCAAATGCAGTGATCCGGCACAATGAGGGGCGAAAGGATAAGACACTCTGGACAGCCAGGGAAGATGGAGCGCCGATCCAGTATAAACAGTATGAGAATGAGTATCAGGAAGCGGAGCAGATCACTTATAGCATTCTGGAAAACAAAGTCCGGAATGGTCTGAATTACAGTGATTTCGCAATCCTTTACCGGACGAATGCCCAGTCCCGTGTGCTGGAAGAGAAGCTGATCATGAAAAATATTCCTTATAAAATCTACGGCGGACAGAATTTCTACTCCAGACTGGAGATCAAGGATCTGCTGGCATATCTGCGGACGATCGCCAACGGCTCGGATGATGTTTCGGTGAAACGAATCATCAATGTACCGAAACGGGGAATCGGTGCCGCAACGATCGCAAAGGTGGAGGCATATGCATTGAGTCAGGAGATTCCGTTTTTAGATGCGCTGTATCAGGCGGAGGACGTGCCGGGAATCGGACGGGCAGTGACGAAGATTCATGGATTTACAGATCTGATCTCCGATCTGCGGGAGCAGTGGATGGCGGGAGAAACGATTTCTGAGTTGTTTGAAGAACTGCTGGAGCGGACCGGTTATGAAGAGGAGCTGATTGCCGAGCATACGGAGGAATCACTGGCAAGAGTGGAGAATATCGATGAACTGCGGAATAAGATCGTTACATATGAGGAGAATGCGGAACATCCGCAATTAGAGGAATTATTAGAAGAGATTGCGCTGGTAGCAGAGGTAGACAGTTTAAACTCCAGTGATGATAAAGTAGTTCTGATGACTATACACAGTGCTAAGGGTCTGGAGTTTCCATATGTATATCTTTGCGGAATGGAAGATGGATTATTTCCGGGAAGTATGACGATCAATTCCGGAAGTCAGGAAGAGATGGAGGAAGAGCGTCGGCTGTGTTATGTGGGAATTACCAGAGCGAAGGACCGGCTGTTCTTAAGCAGTGCCAGACAACGAATGATGCATGGAGCCAACAGTTATAATCCGGTATCACGATTTTTGAAAGAGATTCCGTCGGAGCTGCTGGATATCGGTGGATACCGGAAAGTGTTAAATCCTGTATCCGACCAGCCGAAGCCATCTGTGATTCCGGCTGCATTTACCGCAAAACCGAACTATGGCAAGACTTTTACCGTAAATAGGGCAGTGAGTCTGGATTACCGGGTAGGCGACCGGGTAAAGCATGTAAAATTCGGGCTTGGAACTGTGCAGGAAATCGTAAACGGCGGTAAAGATTATGAAGTGACTGTTGACTTTGAAGGGTATGGCAGGAAGAGAATGTTTGCATCTTTTGCCAAATTGCAGAAGGTGGAAGAGTAAATTGTCACAGTTTGCTGGAAAAAAATGCAAAATAGAATAGTAATATTTGGACTCGTATGATATAATACTACTATCGTATGGAATAGAGACATAAAAGGAGGGTACCATTATGAAGAATTTAAATGAACTGATCGATGCAGTTAAAGTTGGAGAATTACTTGGCGGAAAGAAAGAGCCGGAAGAGAATAAGACAGCAAAGAAAATTATTACCGTATTAGCGATTATCGGTGCCGTAGCAGCCGTAGCAGGTATCGCATATGCTGTTTATAAGTATCTGACACCAAGTTTTTTAGACGATTTCGATGATGATTTCGATGATGACTTTGATGATGATTTCTTTGAAGAAGAAGAACCGATCGAGATTAAGCCGGAAGCATAGAATTTAGATCAGGTGTAAGAC
>CABQJA010000163.1 GCA_902464345.1 uncultured Clostridium sp. | reverse complement strand
AAAATATTCAATATGTGAAACAATATATTAAAAGTAAAAGGAGAGATTGCAATTGAGTAAAAAGGGTGGTACAATTGTTAAAATAGTTGCTGTTGTTGCAGGTATCGCAGCGGTAGGAACTGCATGCTATGTTTACAAGGATAAGATCGTTGAGTTTTTCCAGAAAATCAAGTTAAAGGAAAAGGTTGATTCTGTAAAGTCTTTCGTTGACGAGAACGTTCTTGGCAAGAAAGATGATGATTATTTCGATGATGCTGATTTCTTTGATGATGAGGATGACGATGCTGCTTCCGATTCCGAGTCTGCTAACCGTGGTTATACTTCTATCACTATTACTACAGACGATGCTGAAGAAGAACCGGCTGCCGAAGAGAAGGAAGAGGCTCCTGCTGCACCGGCTGAGGATGAAGCTACTGAAGCAGAAGAAGAGACAGCTGAGGAAGATGCTGATGTTGAAGCATACGAGAACGAAGGATTATCTGATACCTCCGAGGATGAGGATGTTTTAGCAGATGAGGCTGCTCTGGATGGTGCTTCACCGGAAGAGGTTTAATTCAAAGCGTTTCAGATTTTAATTACATTAAGTAACCATAATAAAAGATACGGAGTTTCGAATGAAACTCCGTATTTTTTATTTCCTGCGTTCGATTTCTCTTATTTCTCTGTCCCGGTCGATTTCTCTTCCGTCTCCGGTTCTATACCGACCGCTTGTGTTGTTCCCGCTGCAGGCACCGTTTTCCTGCCGATCTTTTCCTGCGGTTGCCCGGCTTCCTCCTGTTCATCTAAAGGTTTTCTCTGTGCCCGTACCACCTCCGGGTGTTCTACCTTCAGCTGTTCTGCCTCTGATTGCTCCACCTCCGGCATATGTTCCTCCGGGTGTCCGGATTCTGCGGCCTTTGCATTTTCTGACGTAGTGTCCAGATCAAATATCTTGATCAACCGGTTATCGATCATCGGATTCAGCTTTACCAATGCTTCCATAATCTCATCCGCACAGCTTTCCAGCTTGAAATCATGCTCATAAAACATTTTCTCCGGGTTCGACATTGTCAGACGATATACCTGCTTTCTGCCATGCATCTTCGTGATCACATGCTTGGAGATATATTTAATATAGTCAATCCGGATGAAGTCTGTCGTTCTCCAGTTACTGATTACCAGATATTCATCTGTAATATAGTAATTATAATGATGTTTTACCAGTCGCTTGCCCAGCTGGGAACGGATTTCCTCATACACCAGTCTCCGGTCACCAAATTCCTTCAACGAGCGGGTGCTCGGATGCCGGTCCGGCCAGATCGTCCAGTAGATACTCAACAGGATCGTCATGATCGACATAATATACGGAATGATCAACAGAAGCCACATCAGCATGATCTTCATGTACGGATAATCAATCTCACTGATCATCAATGGATACACGACTTCGTTAAACGCATCGTAATCCAGCTCCAGCTCTTTGGCAAACTCATTCTTCATTGCCTCAAAGTTCGCAGACTCTCCGAGAATCGTGCCCCTGACTCTTGTATTATTCAGCACCGGATCCGGATTCTTCGTCTTAATCAGGAAAAATATACACTCATTCTCCTGAAATGCATAATAATATGCCCCTGTCCGCTTTCCATTCTCATAATAATCGTACCCTGTATATTTCATAACCGGGATCTCTATCACTACGTTATTACTGTTATTCTGATACCATCCGCTGATTTCATTCAGATTCTCTACAGAATGGGTTGTCATCTTATAAATAATCGGATAATGCACCACGATTGCCAGAACCAATACCAGCACAAGCACGGCCGGTACCAGCATGGCCACTGTATTCCGGAACAGAATCCAGTTCAGGCGCCTTGCCGCTTTTTTTATCTTTTTCATACTTCCATACTCCTTAAGCTTCCATTTACTATACTACAATTTCAGAGATCTCTCAACTGTTTCCATCTGTTTTCCATTCCCTATTTGACAGCATTTCCATTCACGGTCTATAATCAGTGGTATATTGTGTTTATATCAGACAGAATCGAGGAATCATATATGGACTCATATACCAGCTTTGCACAGGTCTATGATACTTTCATGGACAACATTCCTTATAAAGAGGGCTGCGATTATTTATGCCGGCTGCTCGCCGAATACGGGATTACCGACGGTCTCCTGACAGAGCTCGGCTGTGGAACCGGAACCCTGACAGAGCTTCTTGCAGATCGTGGATTTGATATGATCGGAATTGACAATTCTCCGGATATGCTGGAGCTTGCCATGGAGAAACGGGTTACCTCCGGGCATGATATTCTGTATCTTCTGCAGGATATGCGGGAATTTGAACTATACGGAACCGTCCGCGGAATCATCAGTTTTTGCGACAGTATCAATTACATCACCGAGCCGCAGGATCTGCTGACCGTTTTTCGTTTGGTCAATAATTATCTGGATCCGGAAGGCATCTTCATCTTTGACTTCCACACCCGGCATTATTACGAAGATATTCTGGGTGAATCCACCATTGCCGAGGACCGGGAGGATATGAGCTTTATCTGGGACAATTACTTCGATGCCGAATCCCGGATTCATGAATTCGGATTAAGCATCTTCGTACAGGAAGAAGACGATTTATACCGGAAATACGAGGAGGAGCACTACCAGCGTGCTTATTCCCTGGAGGAGATCAGGGAACTGCTGGCTCAGGCGGGACTTATTTTTCTGGATGCCTATGATGAATTATCCTTCGAGCATCCAAACAAGGACAGCACCCGCATCCACGTCATTGCACGGGAGCATGGGAAAGCTCCGGCCTGATTGATATTACATTGATTATAAGAAAGGATTTTAACATGTCAGATTATATTATAAGAGGAACTGCAGCAGGCGATCAGGTTCGTTTCTTCGCTGCAACCACAAGAGAATTAGTTGAAACCGCCCGTTCCATCCATAACACCAGTCCGATCACTACCGCTGCTCTCGGCCGGTTGCTGACCGCCGGTGCCATGATGGGAAGCATGAGCAAAAGCGAGGAGGATCTGACCACTCTGCAGATCAAATGTAACGGACCGATCGGCAGTCTTATGGTAACTGCTGACGGAGTCGCCAATGTAAAGGGCTATGTCGGAAATCCAAACGTTATCCTGCCTGCCAACAGCAAGGGAAAGCTGGATGTTGCCGGTGCCCTGGGACTGGGTGTATTAAGCGTGATCAAGGATATGGGCTTAAAAGAGCCTTATGTCGGACAGACACAGCTGGTTTCCGGTGAGATTGCGGAGGACCTAACCTATTATTTCGCTACCAGCGAGCAGGTGCCAACCTCTGTCGCACTGGGTGTGTTAATGAATCATGAGAACACCGTACAGCAGGCCGGCGGCTTTATTATCCAGTTGATGCCGTTTGCCGAAGAAACCCTGATCGATTCTCTGGAGGAGCGTCTGAAAAACTATACTTCTATCACCACCCTGTTAGATCAGGGAAAATCTCCGGAGGACATTATGGAGGATATCTTCCGGGGCTACGATCTCCGGATCATGGATCAGATTCCAACCGCTTACCGGTGCAACTGCTCCAGAGACCGGGTCGAGCGTGCGGTACGCAGCATCAGCCGCAAGGATATCGAGGAAATGATTGCAGATAATCAACCGATCGAAGTCAATTGTCACTTCTGCAACAAGCATTATGTCTTTGACGTGGACGACTTAAAAAACATGCTAAAGTAAGCAATATAGCAATATAATTACCGAAGCAGTTGCAACAGTTGCAATAAATAACAAAGAAGAACCAACGCATAACAAGCGAAAAAGAAGCCAGATCCATCCTTCGGTTCCGGAATTCCGGACACCTGAATAAATCTGACTTCTTTTTATATTTTACTATGTTTTTCTCTGTTTTCTTTCCTGTATTACACTCTCGTAGGCTTACTTCCTGCTGATTTTCTATCGGTTCCCTTATTTGCTCTGCGCATTTCTCTTTGCGCGCATACGCATGGTAGGATCCAGAATCTTCTTGCGGATACGCAGACTCTTTGGTGTAATCTCCAGCAGCTCATCGGTATCGATAAACTCCAGTGCCTGTTCCAGACTTAAGATTCTCGGCGGAACCAGCTTCAGTGCATCATCCGAACCGGATGACCGGGTATTGGTCAGATGCTTGGTCTTACATACATTTACCTCGATATCATCGGTCTTACCGTTCTGTCCGACAACCATACCACCGTAAACAGCCTCGCCCGGCCCGATAAACAGGGTACCACGCTCCTGTGCATTGAACAGACCGTAAGTGATACTGGTACCACTCTCATATGCGATCAGAGATCCCTGATTCCGATACTGGATATCTCCCTTATATGGTCCATAGCCGTCAAAGATCGTATTGATCACACCGGTACCCTTGGTTGATGTCATAAACTCACTTCTGAATCCGATCAGTCCACGGGATGGAATATTAAACTCCAGACGGACATTGCCATCCGACATCGGTGCCATACCCTGCAGCTCACCCTTACGCTGTGTCAGCATATTGATCACGGTACCGGAGAAATCTTCCGGAACATCTACGACTGCGATCTCCATTGGCTCTAACTTCTTGCCACGCTCATCTTCTTTATAAATAACCTCTGCCTTGCTGACTGCGAACTCATAACCCTCCCGGCGCATATTCTCGATCAGGACGGATAAATGCAGCTCGCCACGGCCGGATACCTTATATGCCTCGGTCGTTTCTGTCTCTTCTACCCGCAGGCTGACATCTGTATTCAGCTCCCGGAACAGACGGTCACGCAGATGACGAGAGGTTACGAATTTTCCTTCCTTACCGGCCAACGGTGAATCATTTACCATGAAATGCATGGAAATCGTAGGCTCTGAAATCTTCTGGAACGGAATCGGGTTCGGTGCCTCCGGTGAGCAAAGGGTATCACCGATGTGAATATCCGCAATACCGGAAATTGCTACGATCGAACCGATCTGTGCCTCGGTCACCTCGACCTTATTTAATCCGCTGAACTCATATAGCTTACCGATCTTAACTCTCTGGTGCTTATCCGGATCATGATGGTTCACCAGCACAACCTCCTGATTTACCTTCAAGGAACCGTTATCTACCTTACCAACACCGATACGGCCTACATATTCATTATAATCAATGGTACTGATCAGTACCTGGGTCGGTGCCTCCGGATCTCCCTCCGGTGCCGGAATATGATTGATGATTGCCTCAAACAGCGGCTTCATATCCGTGCCCGGCA
>CABQJA010000162.1 GCA_902464345.1 uncultured Clostridium sp. | reverse complement strand
TCTTGCGAAATTTCATGAAACAGAAGCAGGATTTTGGAAACATGACAGGCTGCGATTCCTAGTATGGTGAAACTGACGAGGAGTGCTTCCGGAGTCCGGACAGGGTGAAGGAGGACACAGATTGGGAAAGAAAGATATTGCAGAGAAGCTATATACAGAGAATAATCGGATCTTTGCGGATATTGTAAATTATATTCTGTATGATGGGGCAGAGATTGTAAGGCCGGAGCATTTGAAAGAGGTCAGCGGCGAAGAGCTGTTTTTAGAGGAAGAAATGGATATAGATCTGCTTGTGGAATCCGTGGCATCTGCAGATTCTACGGATCGACAGGTGGGAAGAGGTACCGGAAGGAATGGGAGAAAACGCAGGCAGAAGGATTATGTGGTTCAGCAGAGATACCGGGATGTGTCAAAGCAGATAACCATTCGTCAGGGACAGGACGCAGTTTATATGCTGGTAAGTCTGGAGAATCAGTCGGAGGTACATTATGCAATGCCGGTCCGGAATATGCTCAATGATTCCATGCGGTATATGAGACAGGTCAACCAGATCCGGAGTTACAGGACGGAGAAACAGAGTTTGGGCAGCAGAGACTTTTTATCCGGTATCAACAGTAGGGATAAGCTGCTTCCGGTGATTACGATCGTGATCCTGTTTCAGAATCGGCCATGGGATGGACCGAGGTCCATTCATGAAATGCTGGCAATAAAAGACCCGGCGGTTCTGAAATATGTACAGGATTATAAGATACATGTGATTGCACCGGCAGAGTTATCCACCGAGGAACTGAAGCAGTTTCACAGCAGCATGCGGGAGGTTTTGAACTTCATCAAGTATTCGGAGGATGAGGAGAAACTGCGGCAGATCCTGCAGGAGGATTCGGACCGGTTTAACCGGATGGAACAGGAAGCAGTACAATTGTTAAATCTGGTGACAGGTGCGGAGATAGAGATCAATACGGAACAGGAGGTTGTGGATATGTGTAAAGCATTGGCAGATATGATCAGCAGAGAACGGAAACTGGGGTATGACAGTGGCATAGAAGAAGGGCGAGAAGAAGGACGAGAAGAAGGACAGCGGGAAAAAAGTATTCAGATTATTAAACGTATGCTGGCACATGGATATACGCATGCGGACATTATGGAGATTATCGGATGTGATAGTGAGGAGTTGCTTGCGGTGGCACAGGAGACCGGTGAATACTAAGCTCCGGTCTCGTCATGAAATCACAGAAAAAAGGTTATCAGTATAATGATGACTACAAGGCCGGTGCCGAGTGCATAATGACCGGCAAACTGACTGACGTCTGTTAAACGATGTAACAGATCCGAATAGATCAGGCATAAATGGACCAGTCCGTTGGCAAGAAGGGGAGCGGCTGCAGTTTTGCACTGCTGATTTATGCTCCGAATATAGGTAATGATTAATAAAAGAAGGCCAATCAGATAGCCTGCGATCAACTGCAGATTAAGCAGGAATCCAAGAGGAAGATTCTGCAATAACCGGGCAAGGGGTTCAGAAGTGGTACTCAGGCAGATAAGGCCATAAGATACGATCTGATATAACAATAAGGCTATTAATATGGATGGAATCAGCTTCCGGGTCTTTTTTTCAGATGGCAGAAGAGACTGCACCTGAATTTTAGATTTCACGACAAAAAAGATGCTGAACAGAAGCAGGCTGCCACAGTATAAAAGCCATGGAAGGGATGTATGATTTACAATCATAGTAAAATATCCACTGATCAGCAGGAATATCAGAATGACTGCGCCGGCAATTCCCCAGATAAAGGACTGGCTTTTCTGGGCAGCCTGAATTTTGGCAATCCGTAAAAGCTCATGGAGCATGTGTGTGGAAGGAGCGTTGTTTTTTTCACCGGTTATCAGCGCCTCAATCTCAATGTTCAGAGTGGAGGAGAGATTTTCCAGAATGCCGATGTCCGGAAAACTGTCACCGTTTTCCCATCTGGATACAGCCTTATTAGAGACTCCCAGAATGTTTCCTAATTCACTTTGTGTGTATCCTTTTTCTGTCCGGGCTGCCCGGATCAGTTCTCCCGTTGCTTTTTTATCCATAAAAGCCACCTCCTGTCTTGTTCTGTTATCAGCATACAGAAAAACGGAATAACAGGCAATCCATTGTAGCGAGAATCCGTTTTTTTCACCAAAAAGAACATGAAAAGTTGAATGTAAAAAAACAAATTGACGCATGGTGAACGAAAGGTTTATAGTAAATCTAGCTATGCAAAAAGTTATTACAAAGGAGGAAGAGGCATGAGATTCAAAGGTGCAAGAATTTTATCAACTGTTCTGGCAATGGCAATGCTGGTTACCATGGCGCCGGACACAATGAGAATTGCAAATGCAGAAGAAATGGAAGAAGCTACGGAAACAATGATCACTCCCGGAGATGAGGTTCAGCAGGAACTGGAACCGGAAGAGAATCCGGAGCTTGATCCGACACAGGTAGCAAATTATAATCCGGAGGCAGCGAAAAGCTATGCATACAGTCATTACGGAACCTCCAGTGAATGGTGTGCGGGATTTGTAGCAAGCTGCCTGCATAATGCCGGTCTTACAAGCTTAGACGTTGCATCTAACCGGAAGGTCGGAACTCTTATGAATTCGCTGCAGGCATTGGGATTTCAGAGGATAGAATTAACCCCACGCAGCTATAACCGGTATTATTATAGTGATAATTCATTTGTATCTGTAGGTGATGTGATCATCTGGTATTGTCCGGAAGGAGATACAGATAATAATTATCACTGGAAGCATGCGGCAATCGTAACGAATGTGACGAATAGTAAGAATGAGATTCAGGTCACGCAGACCAACAGCCGCAAAAAGGATTCAACCATCAGCTATTATGGTTTTGATGATTGCGCACATACTACAAGAAAGGTATATGTATTGCATAATACCACTCCGGTACAGCAGTATAATATATATCTCCATTCCGGCATCGGTAGTTGCAGTACCGGTCAGATGACAAAGCAGGATTATATAAATGGCGGATATGTGCTTCCGACATGTACAGCTTCCGGCTATGACTTCCTTGGATGGTCCAGAAAGGATGATGATCCGGATGAGATGATCACAAGATCCGAATTGGAGAATCTGGATCAGGATATTAATCTGTATGCAGTATATGGAAGTGTGCAGGCAGATTTGTGGGATGGATACTGGTCAGCACCGAATGTATATACGGTCGGTGCCCAGACAAAAAACCATGCCTATAATTACTTTGCATTTTATGTGAAATCTGCAGGAAGCTGGCAGAAACTGGGAACAATCGAAGCAAGCACAACATTGGAAAGCTCCAGTCAGGGTTACTATCGCAAGCGGGTGGATATTAATCTGGATAATTTTCCGTCTTTATCGAATGCAACTGAGACTGAATTCCGGCTGGTTCCATGTAAGATGAATGGAGAATTGTATACGGAATATACAGGAAAATATAGTTCCATCTGGCCAACACTGGCGGAAGAAGAAACACAGGTTTACTTATATACATCCGAAACAGACCATTATTTTGTGAAAATGCATTATGGTGACCAATATTCGGCTGCAAGATTCTATAAATGGAATGGAACCGATAGCTATGATAGTGTGCCAACCAGTTTTTCCGAAGTAAAGAATCCGAAAAAGACTGGTTATTATTTTGATGGTTACTATACAACAGATGGTGAGAAGTTGGATCTGACCGGAACAAAGGAATGCAGCCCAAGAATTGTGAGATACTATGCAAGATGGCAGAAGCAGATCAGCAGTATTAAGCTTGCCAGTACGTCAGCAACGATTACAAAGGGAAAGACCTATAAGCTGTCGTATACGATTGCACCAAGCGATGCGGGCAATAAGGCTTTAAGCTTCACAAGCAGTAATACTGCAGTGGCAACCGTTAGTTCCACCGGTGTGATTACCGGAAAGAGTGCAGGAACCGCAACGATCACCTGCAAGGCGAAGGATGGCAGTGGCAAAACAGCAACGTTCAAGATCACAGTTCAGAATCCGGCAGTCAAGGTGACCAAGCTTACATTAAATAAAACAAATGCAACCTTATTAAAGGGTAAAACGTTGCAGTTAAAGGCAACCGTGGCACCGACAAATGCGACCAATAAGGGTGTGACCTGGAAGTCTTCAAATACCAAAATCGCAACGGTCAGCAGCAGTGGCAAGATAACTGCAAAGGCAGCAGGAACCGTTACTATTACCTGTACTGCAAAGGACGGCAGTGGCAAGAAGGCAACCTGTAAGATTCAGGTAGTAGCATCCCAGACGGAGGCTTTTGTTGCAAGAATCTATACAGAAGCATTAGGAAGAGTTCCGGATGCAGGCGGACTGGCATATTGGACAAAGGAGATCAATACAAAGAAGAAAACTCCAACACAGGTGGCAGAGATGTTTATCTTCTCAGACGAGATGATGAAGAAGGGATTAAGCGATCGCGAATATGTAAAGGTATTATACCGTACCTTTATGGGGCGTGAAGCAGATACCGCCGGATTGAATTACTGGATAGGACGGTTGCAGGCAGGAACAAGCAGAAAGCAGGTAATGAAGCAGTTTGCAGGATGTCCGGAGTTCCAGAAGATTATGAAACAGTTTGGCTTATAAAAGAATTACGAATATTTTCTTTTGATTTCCACATACTACCCATACAGCACAATTATGGAAAGTAAGCAGAAAACAGGAGGAAATATGAACATGAGAGCAACAGGTATTGTTCGCCGTATTGATGATCTGGGCCGGGTAGTGGTTCCGAAAGAAATCCGAAGAACCTTAAGAATCCGGGAAGGCGATCCGTTGGAGATATTTACGGATAAGGATGGCGAGATCATTCTTAAGAAATATTCTCCAATCGGTGAACTGGGAGCATTCGCCCAGCAGTATGTGGAGGCGGCGGCACAGATTATCGGACACGCTGTCTGCGTCTCCGACCGGGACCAGATCATTGCGGTGGCAGGAGCACCGAAGAAAGACTTTATAGGAAAGGTACTTCATAAAGAGTTAGAAGAGGCCATTAATGATCGGGAAGCAATTCTGGCACGCAAGGGTGAGAAGAAATATATCCGGATTTTGTCGAATAGTGACGAAGAATATTACGGTGAAATCGTTCAGACGATTCTCTGCGAAGGAGATGCGATAGGTGCTGTAATTATTCTGAGCAGAACGGAATCAGAGGTTTTAGGGGAAGCAGAGCGGAAAGCGGCTGTGATCGCCGCCAATTTTCTGGGAAGGCAGATGGAGCAGT
>CABQJA010000161.1 GCA_902464345.1 uncultured Clostridium sp. | reverse complement strand
GTATTATGTTACAAGGTATGAAATATACTTCAATAAACTATATTTAGGGAGTGAACGTGGCTCATATGTATTCTGTAATTATTGTTGAAGACGACCCAATGGTGGCCGCAATTAATCTTAAATATACACAAATGAATTCGAATCTTGAAGTAGTTGGACAGTTCACAAACGGCAAGGATGCTCTTGATTTTCTGGAAACACATGAAGCAGATTTGGCAATTGTGGACTTATATATGCCGGTTATGAACGGTGTTGATTTTATGCAGGAACTCAGAAACCGTAAGCATCCCATTGATCTTATCGTTGTCACCGCCGCCAATGATGCAGATCATATCCGTCGGTTATTATCCTTAGGCGTTATTGAATATCTGATCAAACCATATGAATATGATCGATTCAATCAGGCTCTTTCTACTTTTCTGGAATACAGAGAAAATCTTGCATCCGAACAACATCTGACCCAGCATCAATTAGATCAGCTTCTCCGCCGGAACAATACAGAATTAAATACTTCTGAAGCATTGGGTAAAGGGCTCCAGCAGAAGACTCTGGATCTGATCATGAACTATATGAAAGAACATATCGGCGAAGGATTGACCAGTGAACGTTTATCTACAGATACCAATCTGTCCCGTGTAACAATCCGCCGTTACATGAATTATCTCCTTGAAAAGGAAATCATCACCAGTGAAATCGACTACTCTACCGGTGGTCGTCCTTCTATTATTTATCATTACCATGGCTAAAAGACCTGAAACATTCCGGGGCATTCTGCTCCTCCTGTTTCAGGTCTTTCATTTATCCGGACAACTCCGTCTGATATTTTCTTTTATTTGGTACCGAAAATACGATCCCCCGCATCTCCGAGTCCCGGGCAGATATATGCCTGTTCATTCAGACATCGATCCAGATGTCCGACATAGATCTGTACGTCCGGATGTGCTTCCATCAACCGGTTCAAGCCCTCCGGTGCTGCGATAATGCACATGAACTTAATATTTTTTCCACCATGCTCTTTGACGAAATTAATTGCATCCACAGCAGAACCGCCGGTCGCCAGCATAGGGTCTACAATTACGATCGTTCTCTGCTCGATCGGATCCGGCAGCTTGCAATAATACTCATGCGGCTCATGCGTTTCCGGATCCCGGTACAGACCGATATGTCCGACCTTTGCAGTCGGAACCAATGCCAGAATACCGTTTACCATACCAAGTCCCGCACGCAGGATAGGAACCACCGCCAGCTTCTTACCGGATATCATCGGTGTCATGCAGGTCTCGATCGGAGTCTCCACCTCTACCATTTCTGTCGGCAGATCCCGCAGTGCTTCATATCCCATCAGCATTGCGATTTCTTCTACCAGCTTTCGGAATTCATTCGTACCTGTCCGCTTATCACGAATCATTGAAATCTTGTGCTGGATCAGCGGATGTCCCATAATAGTATAATTTGCCATCTTGTAACCTCCTGTTATTCTATAAGCTTTCTACTTCTTCTCCGGCATCAAACACATAGTCCTTACCCGGAAGCACTGCGTTCAATGCAATACCAATGACTGCCGCAACTGCAAGACCTGTCAGGCTGATGGTTACCTCACCGATCGTAAAGCTGATCGCTCCTGCAGCATTCACATACTTAATACCGATTGCAAGCACCAGAATCAGAGCTGCAATGATAACATTTCTGCTCTTAGAGAAATCCACCTGATTTTCTACCAGATTTCTGACACCGACTGCTGAGATCATACCATATAATACCAGAGACACACCACCGATGGTTGCGGTCGGCATAGAGCTGACAACTGCGGCAAACTTCGGTGAGAACGAGAATATGATTGCCAGGTATGCTGCGATCCGCACGACTCTAGGATCAAATACCTTGGTCAGAGATAACACACCTGTATTCTCACCATAGGTTGTGTTGGCCGGTGCTCCGAACAGGGATGCCAGGAATGTCGCCGCACCGTCTCCAAGCAGTGTTCTGTGAAGTCCCGGATCCTTAATATAATTCTTACCAACGGTAGATGAGATTGCACAAATATCACCGATATGTTCTACCATGGTTGCCAGTGCGATCGGCATGATCGTAATGATTGCATTGATCAGCAGACCGGAATCCAGATGCTGGAAGATAGAAAATACGGTATCACTGCCCTGGAACGGAAGTCCGATCCATGCGGCATCCCGGACTGCGGTAAAGTCGACATCCTGTCTTAAGATACCGACTGCATAAGAACCAAGCACACCCAGAATGATCGGGATGATCTTAATCATTCCCTTGCCACAGATATTACATACTACTACGATCACGATTGCTACGATTGCTACCAACCAGTCTGCAGAACAGTTTGAGATTGCAGATGATGACAGGGTCAGACCAATGGCAATAATGATCGGACCGGTAACGATCGGTGGGAAGAACTTCATAACACGTTCTACACTGAACGCTTTGATCAGTCCGGCCAGAACAAAATATAACAATGCAGAGCAGGCAACACCTGCACATGCGTACGGCAGCAGTTCCTTTTCGCCGTTCGGGGCGATTGCTGCATACCCTGCCAGATATGCGAAGGAAGAACCGAGGAATGCCGGTACCTTTCCCTTCGTCAAAAAATGGAACAACAATGTTCCCAAGCCTGCAAATAACAATGTTGATGAAACACTCAGTCCGGTCAATGCCGGCACCAGCACCGTAGCACCAAACATTGCAAACATATGCTGGAATCCCAGTATCATCATCTTCGGCACTCCGAAGGTTCTGGCATCATAAACTGCCTCATTCGTATTCTGTTTCATAGCCCTTCGCTACCTCCTCATTTTTCTATCTGACAGTATACACTATTTTTCGGAATTTGTAACCGCATTCCTATATTTATTTTCATTTATGACTGTCTTATTTAGAAAAGCACCGGGACTTACCTCCCGGTGCCTGTTCTGAACGGCTCTTATACCTCTTTCATGCTCAAATCATTCAATAACTGCATCTTCATCTCATAATAATCCGGTGTCATATCCAGATAATGCAGATGCGGATATTCAAACCGCTGCTCCTCTTCCCAGATCTCCTCTGACAACTGCCGCTTGACATATGCAGCAATCTCATCCAGTGTCGGCATATCATATACCAGCTCACCGTTCCGGATAATCTGCTTCTGCAGTTCGATTGCCCGGCAGTTCTCGAAGTACCGGTTCTTCCATGGCTTGGTCGGATCCACATAACGGAATGGCCGGCTCATATCTACTACTTCATCCGCCTTGGCGATCATATCCGCAATCGCTCTTCCTTCCTCATCGATGATCCGGTATACCTTCTTACGTCCCGGATTCGTGATTTTCTCCACATTCTCGGATATCTTAATCCGTGGCACAAATTCTCCCGGCTTCTCCTCCACTGCAGAAATCTTATATACCGCACCAAATACCGGTTCTGACTTTGCTGTGATCAGACGCTCTCCGACACCAAAGCTGTCCACACAGCCACCCTGTCCCAGAATAGAAGTGATCGTAAACTCATCCAGACTGTTGGAAATAATGATCTTACAGTCCTCAAGCCCTGCCTTGTCCAGCATCTTGCGGGCCTTCTTGGTCAGATATGCCAGGTCGCCGCTGTCGATCCGGATTCCCTTTAACCGTTTTCCCATCGGTGCCAGAACTTCTTTTGCTACCCGGATCGCATTCGGAATACCGCTTCGCAGAACGTCATATGTGTCAACTAAGAGTACCGTGGCATCCGGATAGGTCTCCGCATATTTCTTAAATGCTTCAAACTCATCCCGGTAGAACATGACAAAGCTGTGTGCCATAGTTCCGCTGATCGGGATTCCAAACATCTGCCCAGCCAATACAGTTGCTGTGCTGTTGGCGCCTCCGATATAAGCGGCTCTCGCACCATAAACGGCAGCATCCATATTATGTGCCCGTCTGGCACCAAAATCCGATACGTCCCGATCTCCGGCAGCATATACGATTCTTCTGGTCTTTGTGGCGATCAGTGACTGATGATTGATCTGCAGTAATATCGCAGTCTCGACCAGCTGTGCATCGATCAGCGGTGCCACAACTGTCAGACACGGCTCGTTCGGATACATGATAGTTCCTTCCGGGAATGCATAAATATCACCGGTAAACTTAAAATCTGCCAGATACTCTAAGAATTCCTCCGCAAACAGATTCCGGCTCCGCAGATATGCAATATCTTCCTCCTCAAAATGCAGGTTCTGCACATACTCTACTACCTGTTCCAGTCCGGTAAAGATTGCAAATCCTCCATTATCCGGATTCTTTCTGTAAAATACATCAAATGCGACCCGGACATCCTTATCCTTGTCCAGGAAATAGCCGTTACTCATGGTTAGCTCATAAAAATCCATAACCATTGTCAGATTTCGTTCCATGTTCTGTGTTTTTTTCATCTTATACTCCTTCTTGCGTGCTTCTTTCTATCTCTAATATTATTCTTTTTACTATTGACTATCCTGTTCTCAGCCGCCTGTCGGCTCCGCCTGCCGGAACCGGTATAATTCCGGACTTCGTTTCGTCCCCTCCTGTACCTTCTTCGCTCCGGTTGCCTCCACATAAGCACTGATCTTCCGGCGAAAATTTGCCTTATATAACGGTTTTCCTAAAACAGTTTCATATAATCGTTGCAGCTCCGGTAGCGTAAATTCCTCCGGCATCAGTCCGAACAGGACATTGGTATACTCTGCCTTATTCCGCAATCTGTATAACCCCATCTGAATCGCCTGTTCATGATCGAATGCAATCCCGGCATCTGCTCCCTTATGTGCCAGCTCCTGCACACTGGAAACGCCGCCGATGCTCATTGGAATCCGGGAAATCTGATATGATAACCGGTCTCCCTGCTCTCCTTCCAGAAGCACCTGAGTCTCCTTCTGTCTGACAGTAAACCACTCCGCATCCATCGCATTATCTCCGGCGTGAACCTCCACTGCCTGCTGCTGAACCAGTGCCATATAGGCAACAGAAATCACTCTTGTTCTCGGATCTCTGTGTACCTCTCCGAATGTATACAGCTGCTCCATATAAATATCCTGCATTCCGGTCTCTTCCTGCAGCTCCCGTCTGGCCGCCTCATCTAATGATTCGTTTATCTCCACAAATCCACCGGGCAATGCCCAGTTGTGCATATATGGATGATTCTTTCTGCGAATCAGAAGAAGTTTTAACGCATCCAGCTTCTCATTCACTGCAAAAACCAGAATATCAACCGTTATGGAAGGGCATTCTTTTTTTATTTCTTCCAATTGTATTCCTCTTTCCATAAAGTAGTAGTTTGATACTTTTTGTCAGAATATCATAT
>CABQJA010000160.1 GCA_902464345.1 uncultured Clostridium sp. | reverse complement strand
TTATAACACTGTCCTTCAGAAAAAACAAGACGTTCTCGCATGCTTCTGCGATTATATGTTTCGTCCTCTTCGCAGCCGTATAGTGCAGAAATCTTGGCATTTTTCCACAAAAGAAGCCCGTAGGTTGTCACCCCACGGGCTATTTGTATCGGCTTCTTTTTCTACATCGTTTTCCTTTGTATCCAAAATCAACCGTATTTCCTGAATCGCACCGGGGTCAAGGTTCGCCGTCGGCTCATCCAGGAGAACAACCGGCGCGTCCGAAATTATGCACCGGCAAAAGTGATCCGCTGCTTTTCCCCGCCTGACAGTTCAAACATACTGCGTCCGCACAGCCGTTCCAGGTTCAATGTCTTTATGGTTTCGGCCAGGCGTTCATCAATCACGGCAACATCCATGCCCTGGTTTTCAAGTCCGTAAGCGATCTCGCTTTCCACATCCGTATTAAAAAACTGCGATTTGGGGTTCTGAAATACGCTGGCGGTCTGCTTTGCCAGCTCATATTCCGGAAGCTCGGTTACAGTCACGTCGTCGATAAGGACAGCTCCTTCCATTTGCCCCTGAAAGAAATTTGGGATCACAATATAGTCTCTTAACCCCATCGGTCTGTAATTGCGGCAGGAGGGCTTTACGGGATTATCAATACCCCGTGTAACGGCTGCGGCTGACAGTTCATCGGCACTCTGAATGCTTGCGACAAAAAGCGGAAGCTTCTGATGTTCACGACTGGGAGCGGCAAAAGCATTTCCACCGTTTCCGGGAGAATCGGAAACAGGACATATTGAATCACGACCATGATCTCATAACATGCCAGAAGCCTCGGCATAAATACACCGGGGCCTGACAGCAGTTGAAGCAGGGCAAGCGCAGCAATGATCGCCAGTTCAATTTCAATGTGGGTATTCAGCGTTGCGCACGTCGCAGACAGAACTGCAAGAATTAGATAGCCAAATAGGGTGGGGATAAACAGTCCTCCCATAGAAAGCCGCAATCTCCATAAAATGCACGAAACCCCGCCGCGGAATTGCTCCGCAGCGGGGTTTCGTTATGGGCGGTAACAGCCGAAAAGCCTTATATCAAGCGGTTTTGGGGCATAGAAAAATGCCACCGTAATTCTATCAAAATTACGGTGGCATTATACTGCCGGCAGCGGGACTTGAACCCGCACGCGGTTGCCCGCAACAGATTTTGAGTCTGCCTCGTCTGCCATTCCGACACGCCGGCATGTCTTACAAAAGCTCACAGCTTTTGCGTCAACATTTGATAGTATATATGAATTTTTTTCGGTTGTCAACCTTTAATCTGTCGAAATCTTTCTGGCAACCAGTGCAAACCGGCCATCCTCTGTGTTATAGGCACAGGTTGATAATGTAAGCAGGGTATCACCGTAAGAAACCTCTGCATCGATCTCATATGGAGTCAGTGCCTGTACCTGCTCTACATAAGCATTGAACTCCTCTTCGGAACCGGCATCAAAGAACTCATAATATTTAAAATGCTCTGTATCCTCTTCCGGATAGATCTGAGAATAAAATGCCGCGATCACCTCATACTCACCATCTTCATCCAGGGTATCAAACGTTAATGTCTTGTGTGCCTGATAATACTCCTCCGAGTCATACTTCAGGATTCCCGCAAACATGGTTCCCGTCTTCATATTATGTCCATAGATCAGCAGATTGTCGGTCGGCAGCATATAATTCGACCGCAGATCCATAAACGGCAGTCCGGAGCCGTCCCATTCCTCTTCAAAATTACGATGGATATAATATTCATTATCGCCCGCATGCTGCATGACCGGATAGTCTATCTTCGTGCCCGGGATCGTCAGCCAGCCGATAAAATCCGGATTCTGTCTGTATAGCTCCGCAAACTTCTTCTGTACCAGTCTTCCGTTGATCTTCTCATACTCTATCTGATGTTCCTGTGTATTATCCGCGTCTTCTGTATCCTCTGCTTTCCCATCGGATACCAGCTGCTTTAACTCCTTTACCTGATCCTGGCTGTGCTTCGATCTCAGGAAATAACTTCCCAGATAAATAATACATCCGACAGCAATACAGATGCAGATTATTCCAAGAATCAGCCGAAGCCAGTCAATCGTTCCGGCCCTCTTTTTTACCGCCTGTTTTTCTTCCTGCATTTCCGCTTTTTCTTCCCTGCTCATCTTATCCGCCTCTCTTTCAAGCCTCTGTTCTCAATCAGTGTCTGTTCCGATCACTACACACTCAAATCATTATATGCCGTACTATTAGAAAAAAGAGGTCCATTGACCTCTTTTCTAAAAATATTTCTTACTTCCCCACTGGTTACACCGCTTCAGGTCCGTATATTCAGAATAAGCCTGTTCCAGAATCTGTTTTTCATTCGGGAACTTCAATAAGTGATACGCCTCATGATACTTATAGTATCCTGAATCCACGAAATATTCTTCTCTTTGTGGTTTGCTGTAATAACTGTCGGCCATCATAAGATACCAGTGTACATCCTTGCAAACAACATCCACTGATGAATTGAACATATAATTACTCTTGCCAACGTACTTCATAATGGTCGCACGTACTCCGGTCTCTTCCATGACCTCACGCAAAGCGGTCTGGGTATGGCTCTCGCCCTCTTCAACCGTTCCCTTTGGCAATACCCATCCTTCATACTTATTTCTGTAATTCTTGTATAACAGAAGGATTTTACCTCTGAAAATTACCACACCACCACAGCTTGTTGCCTCAATCATTGCAATATCCTCCTGGTGTGACTTAAATCTTCTATAGTATACCAAGATTACAGTACCATTTCAACTATTATTGGTAATATGCGTCAAAAATCTGCTTTGCCACATTCACTGCCCGGATTCCGGAGGTGTCCGCATCCTCAATCACAACCGAAACAACAATATCCGGATTCTCCACATTGGAAAAACCTACAAACCAGGAATGGGATTTTCCCTCGGAATTATATTCCGCAGTTCCCGTTTTTCCCGCTACGGTATATGCATCGGTATTCAATACCGACCCGGTACCGTATGTGACAACGCCTTTCATCAGCTCTGTCATCTGTGCCGCCTCATCTGCGGATATGATCCGCTTATATGCGGATGGAGAGAATCGTTTTACATTCACTCCCTGATAGTTTTCAATACTGTCTACCAGATACGGCTTCATCATAACACCGCCATTTGCCATTGTAGACATGATCAGGGCATTGTGTAATGGCGAAATCTGTGTATCGCCCTGTCCGATCACGGTCTGTGGAATCAACGATTTATCCGAACTGCTATCCAGCACAAAGCTGCTTTGGGTATACGTTCCGCCATATGGCAGGCTCTGGTTAAACAGAAAATCTTCACACAGCTTATGGAAACTGTCCATATTCAGGGTTGTTCCGATATTTGCAAATGAGGTATTGCAGGAGTATGCCACAGAATCCGCTAATGATACTTCGCCATGCACGGTACTGTTATAGCAGTGAATCGTTACATTATTGAAAATATCCTCACCCTGACAGTTAAAATGATATTCCTCCCAGTCCGAATTTTCACGCATGTATTCCAGCGCAGTCAACACCTTGAAGGTAGATCCCGGCGGATATAATCCCTGTGTTGCCCGATTCAAAAGGAGCGAATTATCCCAGGCCGTTCCATCGGAAACAGCCTGCCATACACCATCGATATTATTCGGATCAAAATCCGGCTTGGAAACCATCGCCAGGATCTTTCCGGTATCCGGCTCCATAACAACAACGGCTCCTCTGCCGTCGCCCAGTGCATTATAAGCTGCGGTCTGCAGTCTGGTATCCAGGGTTGTTACGATCGTATCACCCATATTCTTTTCTTCCTGTAATGCCTTAGCTGTCCGTTCAAAAATATTTGCGTTTGACGTGAGCAGATAGTAATTCGCCGTCAGCTCCACACCGGATTTTCCGTATTTATCATACCCCACAACATGTGCATACATATTTCCATATGGATAATACCGGGTATAGGAACCGTCATCCGCATACTGATTCGTTGCCAGAACAACTCCGTCACCGGACACAATATCTCCGCGGATCACCCGTTCTGCCAGCTTATCCTGTCTTGTATTATAGGAATTGGCAATTACCGTCTGACTGTCCACGATCATAAACTTACAGATGTAGCCTATCATGAGCAGAAAAATTCCGGTTATTACATACGTCACCAGCAGGATCGGTCTGTTAGCTATTTTGTTTTGCTCGCCTCTTCGCTTTTCCCGCTGGAGGAATCTCTGGGGATTCACCGGCGAGGAGGATCTTTTCTTTTTCTCGTTCAATTTTCTCAGCCTCTCTGGTTGTAATAATGTTAATTCCCTGTATGATCTGGAAAATAATCAGTGTACTGGTCACCGAGCTCAAACCATAACTGACGAGCGGCAACGTCACACCGGTCGACGGAATAAACTTCGTCGCTCCGCCGATATTTAACAGAATCTGGAATATATAACAGATAGCAAATCCAAAGGCCATATTCTTATAGAAAATATGCTTGGACCGCATTGCAATATCTATAAATCCTATAAATACACTAAAGCAGATCAGAATCAGGATCAATGCCGTAAACACGCCCATTTCTTCTGCGATTGCCGAAAAGATGAAATCACTTTCCCGCACCGGGATCTTCTCCGGCATACCATCCATTAAACCGGATCCAAACCATCCGCCGGAACCGATCGCAAATAGCGACTGTGCGATCTGATATCCGCTGTTATCAATGTCCGCCCATGGATTCAGCCAGTTCTGCACCCGGACCATGACATGCTGGAATAACTGCTTTCGGAACAGCAGGAATGCAAATCCTCCCAGAACACAGACACCGCCCAGACATCCGAAGAAGTAAAGCGGTCTTCTGGTTGCCGCATAAAGCATTGTAATATAGATTACAAAAAAGATCAGTGCGCCACCCAGGTCTTTTTCCAGCACCAGCACTCCGATATGGGCTGCCGCAAATCCGGTGGCGATCATAACCTGCTTAAACTCCGTACTCTTCGCCAGAATACTGGCAACAAAGAACACAAACAGTATTTTCACAAATTCCGATGGCTGGAGCGAGATCGTGATATCATGCGGAAGTTCAAATGCCAGCCAGTTTCTGGCACCGTACTGTGAAATTCCATGTACCAGACCGTTGCCCGGTATAAATACCGTCAGCAAGGCCAGAATCCCTAATACGCCATACAGGTAATAATGTTTTCTGAGTTCCAGCTTCTGCAGCATGATCCATGGAATAAAGCTGACTAAAACCTGCGTTACCGTTGCGATCAGAAACTGCTTGATCGCCAGGCTGAAATTAAGCCGTGTCAGCATTGTATAGCCAAACAACAGC
>CABQJA010000159.1 GCA_902464345.1 uncultured Clostridium sp. | reverse complement strand
GAATAAAAACAGGCAATTGAGAATCAATTTACGATTTCTCAATTGCCTGTTTTGCTGAATATGTAATTCTGATATTTTAACGAAGATTCGGTAGCTTTTATGCTTCTCCGGTGATCAGCCATGGGGCAGGCTGTGTAACGAACACATTCTTGCTGTCCAGCTTGGAAACGCTGATCTGCAGAACCTCCATATTATGAATCTTATTTCGTTCGAAAATATCCTTGATTCCGGAAAGGATATCCAGTTCCAGCGTATAAATGACGAACTGCATCTTTGGATTCAATGCCAGCAGATTTTGGATATGAAGCTCCAGATTCTTAGTTGCAACAATAAAGGCCAGACGCGGAGTCGGCAGAGTGGAAAGAGAGGACGGAGACAGATCCGGGACGATCTCGATATTATGAACGCCGAATTTCTCCACATTTTCTTCCATGGCAGCCTGTGAGGCCTCATCATGCTCCACTGCGATGATCGTACCCTCGCTGGCAACGATCGCAGCTTCAATTGCAATACTTTCTCCGCTTACGATGCAGATGACATCCTGAGCATCTACGTGAAGAAGGCTCATGATGACAGCACGGATCTCGCTTCCGACATAGTGAATCGGACCGCGGCTGAAGTTTTCATTTTTAATACCGATCTTATAGGATTCCCTTGTGTTTTCGTTTAAAATAAATATAACAGTCGGTTCTGAAATCTCGGTATTGATGAGATCGCGGATTCTTGCAGTCTGAATATGATTGGATGGGGCGATTCCGGTTCCGTACCATACATCACAATCGCCCAGGCCGGCCTCCCAAATGTCGTAAAAAAGGCTCTTGTGACTGGAATCAGCAAAGACCAGAACCCGTTTGTGGGACTCGATCGAAGGTATAACATTCTTCTTTTTCTGGCATACATTTAAGAGCTTGATCTTCTCCGGACTGATATCCATCATTTCAGCGAAATGGCCGGTCCATTGAAGCATGGCTCCAGTTGAATAAACATCTGTATTCATCATAAATTCACGCTCCTTTATATTCATATATCTGAAATCAGTATAGCATACAGTGGCAGTTTTTTCCATGAAAATCACGATTCAGACAGGCACATTTAGCAGAAAACTGCATATGCTATTAATGAAAGCCGGAAGGGGAATCAATATGCTGGGAATTCGAATTCCGTACGATCGGAGTGAGTATCCGGGTGAGAAGCAGAAGGGAAGTCGGCGGGAACATCTGCAAGAACGTTTGCAGAAACATTTGCAGGAGCTTCCATGGGAACTGCTTGCGGATCAGAGTGTGAAAATCGTAGTGCTTCCGATGGTGGAACAGCTATGGGAGAAACAATGTCTGGCATTGCCGGAGCAACGGTTAAAATGCGGACAGGCGGGAATAGAACTGGGACTTTATATAAAGCATCCGATATCGGACTGGCAGAGCAGAAGCGGACTCTGGAAGGAGTGGTTGGGGTTTCTGAAATCGCCGGAGTGGAAAAGGGGAGAAGGAGAAGCACCATGTCGGGTGTTGCTCGATGTGATGGATCCGGATGAAATATACCGGCTAAACCGGGAGATACTCCGACAGGGAATCTGTGACGATCTGAAAGCTTTGCGGGAATGTGGTGTGCAGCCGGTTTTATATGGCAATAAATACTGGCAGACGGTGTTCTTTGATTTTGAACTGCCGGAGGGATGTTACCGGTGGATCGCACAGTATCACCGGGACTGTACCTATGAGGGAAGGTATGAGGCATGGGAGTATACGTCGGCAGCCCGGATAAAAGGAGTGGATGGACTGGTGGCTCTGATGCAATATGAACCGGGCAGGTGTGACGGTAGGGATACCGGAGAATATTATCCGGATCTGCGGGGGTATGTGGGAACCTCCATTGCGGGAGCGTTGAACCGGGCGGGATATCCGTCTGATTTCCAGACGCGGAAGCGGCTTGCGGAACAGACCGGGTGCTGGAGCGAGGAGGAACCCTATACAGGAACGGCAGAACAGAACCGGAGGCTGATAAAGCTGCTCGGAGGGACGGTCAGCCAGTCCAGAATGCTGCGTGAGGGAGCTTATGTGCGGATTTTGCCGGAAGGCAGAGATGTCTACAGTGGGCGGCGTTTTGAACCGGTGATCTATCATAATACATTTCAGGTGATCACGGTGTCAGGAGCATCGCTGACATTTGGAATCGGGGATGCCATTATCGGAACGACCGGACGGAATGCGGTTGTGGTCGTATTGTGAGAAACCGGCTCTTCCATTTTTCATACATAAATGCTATACTAAGACCCAGCTTAGTGCACTTGTGATAAAGGAACAAAAAGGAGATACGACTTATGACACGGGAACAGTTTCGAAATTTGTTTGAAAGTAGAATTCTGGTTCTGGATGGAGCGACCGGAACCAATCTGATGAAGGCAGGCATGCCGATGGGAGTTTGCCCGGAGCAGTGGATCTTAGAGCATCCGCAGGTGATGGTCGACCTGCAGGCTGCCTATATTGAAGCAGGTTCGAATATTGTTTATGCACCGACCTTTACGGCAAATCGGATCAAGCTTGAGGAGTATGGGCTGGAAGATCGGATCGAGAGTATGAATAAAGAGCTGGTCGCAATCTCAAAGCAGGCAGTGATCAAGGCGGGATGCCGGGGCTATATAGCCGGAGATATTACCATGACAGGAAAGCAGCTGGCACCGATGGGAAATCTGGAGCTGGAGGAGCTGATCGATGTATATAAGGAGCAGATCCGGTATCTGGCAGAAGCCGGTGTGGATCTCCTGGTGATTGAGACAATGATGAGTCTGGCAGAAACCCGGGCGGCAGTACTGGCGGCAAAGGAGACCTGTGATCTGCCAATTATGGCGACGTTGACCTTTAATGAGGACGGCAGAACGCTGTTCGGTACCGATCCGGGAACGGCAGTGACGGTATTGCAGAGTTTGGGCGTAGATGCGATCGGAGCAAACTGTTCCACCGGACCGGAGGAGATGTGTGAGGTTATTGCAACTATGAAGGAATATGCCAATGTGCCGATCATTGCCAAGCCAAATGCGGGCATGCCGGAGATCGTAGATGGAGAAACGGTATATGCAATGACGCCGGAGGAGTTCGCAGAAGCGGGACAGAAGCTGATAGAGGCCGGAGCCGGAATCGTAGGCGGATGCTGTGGTACCACACCGGAGCATATCATGGCACTGGCACGGACAGTAAAAGGAATGGAGGTTCCGGAGATTTCCACACAGAAGCGGAGAATCCTGACCTCAGAGCGGAAGCTGGTGGAGATAGATCTGGATGGTCCGTTTATGGTAGTTGGCGAGCGGATCAATCCGACCGGTAAGAAGAAGCTGCAGGCAGAGCTGCGGGAAGGCAGTCTGGATCTGGTCCTGGAAATGGCAGAGGAACAGGAGCGGCTGGGGGCACAGATTCTGGATATCAACATGGGAATGAACGGAATTGATGAGAAGGAGATGATGCTCCGGGTGATCAAAGAGGTAAGTGCTATGGTGAATCTTCCGCTTTGTATTGATTCCAGCCATGTGGATATTATTGAGGCTGCCCTTCGAAATTATCCGGGACGTGCCCTGATCAATTCCATATCAATGGAGCAGCCGAAGATGGATCTGCTTCTTCCGATCGCAAAGAAATACGGAGCAATGTTTATTCTGCTTCCACTTTCTGACAAGGGACTGCCGGAGAGTATAGATGAGAAGCATGAGATTATAAGAACGGTAAGACAACGGGCATTTGACCTTGGATTTGTCAAAGAAGATATTGTCGTGGATGGTCTGGTGGCGACGGTCGGAGCGAATAAAAAGGCGGCGCTGGAGACACTTGCAACCATCGCATACTGTAAGAATGAGCTACAGCTGGCAACCATCTGCGGATTGTCCAATATTTCATTCGGACTTCCGGAGCGAATCAATGTAAATGCTGCATTCCTGACGATGGCCATCGCCAACGGGCTGACAATGGCAATTGCGAATCCGTCTCAGGCAATGCTGATGAATGCGGCCTTTGCATCGGATTTGCTGTTGAATAAAGAACAGGCAGATGTCCGGTATATTGAACGGGTGAATCAGTTTGCAACCAATGTGGTAGTGACCTCGCAGACTGCGAATCAGGCAGATGGGGAGAAGAAGGATGCGAAGGTGGCGGCACCTGTATTTGAGGCAGTGCTGAAAGGAAATAAGAACAAGATTCTGGATCGTGTAAAGGATGAACTGAATGCCGGAAAGAAGCCGGAGGAAATCATTGATTCCTATCTGATCCCTGCCATCAACGAAGTGGGCGAGCTGTTTAATAAGAAGATTTATTTCCTGCCACAGCTGATTTCCAGCGCAGAGACCATGGAAACAGCAATCCAGTATCTGGAACCGAAGCTGGAAAAGAAGAATTCCGGTGTTGAGATGCCGACAATCGTAATCGCAACTGTGGAAGGTGACATCCATGATATCGGTAAGAATCTGGTAGCGTTGATGCTCCGAAATTATGGATATCGGGTGTTGGATCTCGGAAAGGATGTTCCGAAGGAGACTATTATTGATGTGGCAGTGAAGGAGCATGCAAAGATCATAGCGCTGTCAGCACTGATGACAACAACCATGATGCGGATGAAAGATGTGGTGGAATATGCGAAGGCGCAGAAAGTCGATGCGAAGATTATGATCGGCGGTGCGGTTATTACACAGAGCTTTGCGGATGAGATCGGTGCGGACGGTTATTCCAAGGATGCGGCAGAAGCTGTATTGGTGGCCGGTGAACTGGTGAAATAGGAAATGAATGGACGGTACCTGAAATTGACACAAATATCTGAAATTTGACATAATGGATGTTTGACAACCGAACTAATAGTTGTTACAATGACAGGTGAATCGTATGCAGGAGAATGCAGACGACAGAATCATGAAGGGTGGTACATAGCATGAAGAAACGGGTTTTGTCACTTTTGGTAGTGAACTCATCTGGTGTGCTGAGCCGTGTATCCGGTATGTTTAGCCGCAGAGGTTATAATATCGACAGCTTAACGGTTGGTGTGACAGAGGATCCGAAATATTCCCGCATGACAGTTGTAGTGAGTGGGGATGACCGGACACTGGATCAGATTGAGAAGCAGTTATATAAATTAGAAGATGTTATTAATGTCACAGAGCTGAAGGATGGTCAGTCTGTATGCCGCGAGCTGGTGCTTGTGAAGGTAAAGGCAGATAAGACAGAGAAGCAGCAGATCATTGCTGTGGCAGATGTATTCCGGGCTAAGATCGTGGATGTAGCGGTTGATTCGCTGATGATCGAGCTGACAGGTAATATTAATAAAGTAGAAGCATTCCTCGGATTGTTAGATGGATTCGAGATCTGCTCTATCGTTCGGACAGGACTGACCGGTCTGGTT
>CABQJA010000158.1 GCA_902464345.1 uncultured Clostridium sp. | reverse complement strand
ATAGGATGGGTTATATCAAATTGATGCTATATGTTGTAAAATCAAGCTGAACTTGACGGAAAAGAATGAAAAGGGTAAAAAAGCGCCGGTCCCTGTAAAGATAATGAATACGAAAAGGGTTTGTATAAAGAAAGTATAAAGATTCTGTATATACTTGCAGAGGTATTTGAAGTGTTGTATAATTAACATTGTATCGCTATTTTGCTGATAATTATTTGGACAACAATGGGTAGTTATCGGAAAATAAGCATAAAGTGGTTTAGAATATTAAGGAGGGTTTTGAAATGGGAATTTTAAAAAGATTTGGAGACATCATGTCTGCAAACATTAATGCATTATTGGATAAGGCAGAGGATCCGGAGAAGATGATCGATCAGTATTTACGGGATTTGAATAGTGATCTTGGTAAAGTAAAGGCTGAGACAGCCGCTATTATGGCAGATGAGCAGCGCGCTAAACGTGAGCTGGATGAGTGTACGGCTGAAGTAAATAAGATGCAGTCATATGCAGAAAAGGCTCTGATAGCCGGCAACGAAGAAGATGCCAGAACTTTCCTTACCAAGAAGACAGAGCTTTCTAATAAACAGGCGAGTCTTCAACAGGCATATGATCTGTCAGCTGCTAATTCACAGAAGATGCGTCAGATGCATGATAAGCTGGTAAAAGATATCAATGACTTAAATTCCAGAAGAGATGAGATTAAGGCAAAGGTAAGAGTTGCCAAGGCTCAGGAACGTATTAATGAAATGGGAAGTTCTATGGGCGGAGCTGAAGCATCTATGTCTGCATTTGACAGAATGGAAGCAAAGGCGAATAACATGTTGGATAAAGCAAATGCAATGGCAGAGCTTAACAGCACTTCAGAAAAGAAGTCTATGGATGACCTGACTGCAAAATATGACTCTGCTCCGACAGCAGATGTTGAGGATGAACTGGCAGCATTGAAGGCTAAGATGGGTCTGTAATTGCCGGAAGGTCAGATAGAGCAGGGAGGCTAGAAGATGGGTTTGTTTTCAAATCAGTTGGCAAATGTAGTTGAATGGGAAGAGTACCGAGATGATGTCCTGTTCTGGAAATGGTCCAATAAGGAGATTAAGAAGGGTTCCAGACTGATCCTCCGTCAGGGGCAGGATGCTATCTTTATGTATAACGGAAAGGTAGAAGGTATCTTTAAGGACGAGGGAAGTTATGATATTGAGACACAGATCATTCCTTTCCTGTCTACGCTGAAAGGGTTTAAGTTCGGCTTCAATAGCGGAATACGTGCAGAAGTATTATTTATTAATACGAAGCAGTTCAATATTAAGTGGGGTACACCGACACCGGTCCGGATACAGGCACCGGGACTTCCGGGAGGACTTCCGATCCGTGCGAATGGTTCCTTTGATGTGAAGATCTCAGATTATCTGGTATTTATTGAGAAAATCGCAGGAGTGAAGAAACAGTATACGATCACAGAGGTTCGGGAGCTGATGCAGTCTATGTTATCAGGGCTTCTGATCCGTTGGATTTCAAAGGTTGGACAGGATATCTTCAACTTGCAGGCGAATATCACGGAGATCCAGAATGGAGTCAAAGAAGATCTGGATATGGAGTTTGTGAAGATCGGACTATCGGTTGTGAATTTCCGAATCGATGAGTTCTCTTATCCGGAGAATATTACCAAGCGTGCCGATCAGGCAGCAGAGTATTCCATGGTTGGTGACATGAACCGGTTCCAGCAGGTCAGCATGGTAGATGCAATGACAAGACCGGGGAACAATGGTACTGCGAACGGAAGCAATATGATGAATACCATGATGGGTGCCCAGATGGGGATGATGATGGGACAGCAGATGATGAATAACATGAATGCGATGAACCAGAATCCTGCCGGTCAGGGAAACATGAATCAGGGAGCACAACCGATGCAGAATGGCGGTGGAGCAATTCCGAAGTTCTGTCCGGATTGCGGAACTCCGACGAATGGTAATCGGTTCTGCGGCAATTGCGGTAAGCAGTTGGGCTAGAAATTATAATTCTAAAATTAGAATCGGAAGGGTTGCTGAAAAACTTTTAATCAATGAAAAGTTTTCATACAAATTCTATGAGAAAATCTTAGAAATACGAATCTTAATAAAATCGACATAAAAGAATGCTTGTAAATAAAGATAAACACTGTTAAAATGCAGATGAGAGAATGATAATAACAACATAGAGAAATGGCGAAGAGAGGCGGAAGATATGCAGACCAGTATCCTAAAGTATCTAGAGGAAAGTACAGATAAATACCCTGATAAAATTGCTGTAATTGATGAAAGGGATAGCTTGTCATATAGGGAGCTGCTTTATGATTGCAAATGTATCGGGAGCGGGCTTGCAGTTACGATATCGGACCATGCTCCGGTAGGTATTTATATGGAAAAAAGTGCAGATGCATTGTGTGCCTTTCTGGGAACAGTATATGCGGGAGGGTGTTACTCGTTTTTAAATCCGGAGCTTCCGGATAATCGGCTTCGGCAGATCCTGTCGGTTTTGCAGCCATGTGTAATTATTACTACCGGACAGATGCATGATATGGCATGTAGGATATTTGAAGGCGTTACGGTTTTGGATATAGAAGAATTGAAGCAGACAGAACCGGCAGAGGATAGACTGCGGAAGGTGGAGCAGAGCAGGATCGATCTGGATCCGCTATATATTAACTTTACATCCGGTTCGACCGGAGTGCCGAAGGGAATTGTAGTTGGGCAGCGGAGTGTCATAGACTTTATAGATTGCTTTACCGAATTGTTTCATATTACGGAAGATGACCGGATTGCCAATCAGGCCCCGTTTGATTTCGATGTATCGGTAAAAGACATTTATTCATGCCTGAAAGCAGGTGCAACCCTGGTCATTGTACCGCGGAGGCTGTTTTCCGCACCGACGGAATTGCTGGATTACCTGACAGAGAACCGGGTGACGACACTGATCTGGGCAGTGTCTGCACTTTATCTGATCACGACATTTCACGGATTGGATTATAAGGTGCCGGAAACATTCAATAAGATTTTGTTTAGCGGTGAAGTGATGCCGTATAAGACACTGATGGATTTTAAGAAACATTTACCGGATGTAATGTATGTGAATCTGTATGGACCGACAGAGGTGACTTGTAATTGCACATATCATATTCTGGAAGCGGAGCGTGATTATTCGGATGGAATCCCGATCGGAACGGCGTTTCCGAATGAAGATGTGTTCCTTCTGGATGCACAGGGAAAACGGGTGGAGCAACCGGGAACGATCGGAGAAATCTGTGTACGGGGAACGGCACTTGCGCTTGGATACTATAATGCGCCGGAGCAAAATGAGAAACATTTTACGACAAATCCGTGGAACACAGCATATCCGGAGCGGATATATAGGACAGGAGACCTCGGAAAATATAATGAGAAAGGCGAACTTTTATTCAGCGGAAGAAAGGATTTTCAGATCAAGTATCTGGGTCACCGGATAGAACTGGAAGAGATTGAACGGGAAATGGCTAAAATTGATGGCGTGGAACGTTGCTGCTGTCTTTTTGATGAAAAGCATTCCAGACTAAAAGGCATTTATACAGGTACCGTTGAAAAGGGGGAACTCCATAGAATTATGAAAGAGAAACTGCCGGTATTTATGGTGCCCGGTGTACTGATGCGGGTAGAGGAAATGCCGATGACAAAGAACGGGAAAATTGACCGTAAACTGCTAACGGAAATGACAGGCAGAAGAAAGGGAGACAGATAGTATGGATATTCAGAAGATGGATACGGCTTATTATGTATTTGATATCGGAGTATTGAAAAAACGGGTAGCATATCTGAGGAGCCGGCTTCCGCAGTCAGTGCAGCTCTGCTATGCGGTGAAAGCGAATACATTCCTGATACGGGACTTGATCGGTGAGGTAGAACGGTTTGAAATCTGCTCTCCCGGTGAGGCGGTTATTTGTGAAAATATGAAAGTGCCGGATCACCGGATGGTGATTTCCGGTGTGTATAAAACACCGGCTGTCATGCGACGGATGACAGAGCTGGAGGATGACCGGATTTTTACAGTGGAGTCTGCCGAACAGTTTGAATTATTTCTTCAGTTAAGAAAGAAACGCAAAAAGAAGATTCCGCTATTATTACGGATGACAAATAACAGCCAGTTTGGAATGGATCCTGAGGAAATAAAGGGAATTATAAAGCGTAGAGAGGAATATCCGGAGCTGGTGATTCACGGAATTCAGTTTTTCTCGGGAACTCAGAAAAATTCCGTGAAGAAAATAAAAAGAGAGATAAGCCGGCTTGATTTGCTCCTGTCTGAGTTGAAAGAATTATATGGATATGAGGCACAGGAATTGGAATATGGTCCGGGATTGCCGGTTGCGTATTTTAAAGAAGATGAAATAGACGAAGAGCTTCTGCTTACCGGACTGTCGGAGGCTGTACAGGGGATGGTGAATACTCCCCGGATCGTATTGGAGCTGGGAAGAAGCATCGCGGCCGGCTGCGGCAGTTATTATACGCATGTTGTAGATAAGAAGACCAATGGCGGTCAGAATTATCTGCTGCTTGATGGCGGAATGCATCAGCTTGCATATTTCGGACAGCATATGGCGATGAAACAGCCATTTCTGAAGCTATGCGGAGAAAAATCGGACAAACAACCGGAGATTGCTTATAATCTGTGCGGCTCACTCTGTTCCATGAATGATATTCTGGCGAAACAGGTACTGCTTCCGGAAACAGAGATCGGCGATTTGATATGTTTTGAAAATGCCGGGGCTTATTGTGTTACCGAAGGAATCGCATTATTTCTGAGCCGGGAGCTTCCGGCAGTCTTCCTCAAAACAGAAGAAGGAGAATATATGTGTGCCCGGAAACCGGTGGAAACAGCCGGACTGAATATGCCGGATGTGAAATTGTAAGAGAAGAGTAAGAAAAAAGAAATTGGATTTTAATGAAACTGCATTACAATAAAACACGGATTCTGAAAAGGAATCATGAAGAAGGATTTTAGAAAGGAAGAGAAAAATGGAACAATTACTTGAAATACTGGAAGATATCCAGCCGGATGTAGACTATAACACATGTGAGGATTTGGTAGACGGACATATTCTGGACTCACTATCGATCATTTCGCTTGTAGCGGAGCTGGAAGATGAGTTTGATATTACAATTCCGGCAGTAGAGATTATTCCTGCCAATTTTAATTCCGCAAAAGCAATGTGGAATATGATCGAACGGTTGCAGGAGGAGGAATAAATGCAGTTATCCACACTGTTTCTGGGTGGCAGATATGATACGATGACATCATATTTTTCGATTGCGTTTCTGGTGATTTTTCTGCCGGTATGCTTGATTTTATATTCGCTGCTTCCACAGAAATTACGC
>CABQJA010000157.1 GCA_902464345.1 uncultured Clostridium sp. | reverse complement strand
CAGAATAAATTTTATCAAAAAGAAACCTGTGGATCACGGACTGCCGTTTCCGGCATCCTCCGTATCACACAGGTTTCCTGTTATCTTCTATATTCTATACTCTGTATTCTATCTTTTATCGTCTAATTTATGATACTATCCCTTTCCGTCATTCAGGACTGCTCTGCTTCCGGATTTATCTCCTCCATATCTCCGTCATACGTGTCCAGAAAATGATGTTTCACGCCGTCCTTCTTATAAGCAATAATCGTGCTTAAATTTACATTCTCAACGCTCCGGAAAATGTTCTTCTCGATCACTGGATTCTGCTCTGCCAGCGTCCGGATCAGCTCCTTGATTTCTGCACGTTTGGATCCCTTCTCCGTTCCGCCGCAGGAAGCACAGCTCTCCGTAAATCGGCAGGCACATTGTATAAACTGCAGATGATTGTAATCCCGCCAGTGCTTGATTGCATCCTCCCGGACCAGATAAAGCGGCCGGATCAGCTCCATACCTTCAAAATTCGTACTGTGCAGCTTCGGCATCATGGTCTGCACCTGTCCGCCGTAAAGCATTCCCATAAGAATCGTTTCAATCACATCATCATAATGGTGTCCGAGCGCAATCTTATTACAGCCCAGCTCTTTGGCCTTACTGTATAAATATCCCCGCCGCATTCTGGCGCAGAGATAGCACGGGGAATCACCCACGTCTGCCACCGTATCAAAGATTTCCGTCTTAAACACCGTAATCGGGACATGAAGCAGCTTCGCATTGGTTAAGATCCGCTGATAATTCACATCATTATAGCCCGGATTCATAACCAGATATACAACCTCGAAATTCTTTCTGCCATGACGCTCCAGCTCCTGAAACAGCTTCGCCATAAGCATGGAATCCTTACCACCGGAAATGCAGACCGCAATCTTATCCCCATCCTGTATCATCTCATATTCATTGATACCCTGCGTAAACTTCCGCCAGATATCCTTCCGGAACTTCTTTACAATGCTTCGCTCCACATCCTTGCAGATCGTATCGGTATCCACCTGATCCTGCTCTAACCGGTCCATCATTTCATTCAGATGAATCCGCAGATATTCCACAAATCCGCCCTGAATGCTGTATGCCTCACAGCCACGCTGCTCCAGCTCCTCTGCCCACTCGTCACTCCACCTGCCGGTATAGCATAATAAATAAATCGGCTTATCCTTCGGAAACTCCGGCACCTCGTCCCCAAACGGTTCATAAAACAGATTCTCTGCTCCCGGACAGGTCTCCTGCTCGAAATCCTCCGGCTTTCGCATATCGATCAGGCGCTTTTCCCGATGATCCTGCATATATTCTTCTATGGTTCTTTTATACATAATGACTCCTCATGCATCGTACATGTTTATTACTTTCACTTTTCCATTGCTTATCCTATCATTTTTCCGTGCATTTGAAAATAGAAAAAGAGGAATTCCTTTGTTTTTCAGGAATTCCCCTTTTATCACTCACTTCAACTTCTTAGGAAATATATTTTCGTGTTTTCTTACCGCTTACTGAATCGCCTTGAATGCCTCATCCAGATCTTCAATAATATCGTCAATGTTTTCTGTTCCGATTGAAAGACGGATGGTGTTTGGCTTAATACCCTGATCTAACAGCTCCTCCTCATTTAACTGAGAGTGTGTGGTAGATGCCGGATGGATTACCAGTGATTTTACATCTGCAACGTTAGCCAGCAGAGAGAACAGCTCCAGATTATCGATAAAGTCCTTTGCCTTCTGTGCATCGCCCTTGATCTCAAATGTAAAGATGGAACCACCGCCATTCGGGAAGTATTTCTTATACAATGCCTGCTGTTCCGGATCCGTAGAAATTGACGGATGATGAACGGCCTCAACCTGCGGATGATTCTTCAGATATTCAACAACCTTCAATGCATTCTCTACATGGCGTTCCACACGGAGGGAGAGTGTTTCCAGGCCCTGCAGGAAGATGAATGCATGGAATGGTGACAGGGTAGCACCGGTATCACGAAGGAGGATTGCGCGAATTTTCGTTACGAAGGCTGCCGGTCCGACTGCTTTCGTAAAACTGATACCATGGTAGCTTGGGTTTGGCTCGGTGAGAGACGCGAACTTGCCGCTTGCTTCCCAGTCAAACTTACCACTGTCTACGATTACGCCACCGATAGTCGTTCCATGACCACCAATGAACTTTGTTGCTGAATGCACTACGATATCTGCACCATACTCAATCGGACGAACCAGGTATGGAGTTGCAAATGTATTATCAATTACCAACGGAATCTTGTGTGCATGTGCGATTCCTGCTATTTTCTCAATATCAACGACATCGGAATTCGGATTACCAAGGGTCTCAATGAAAACTGCCTTTGTGTTATCCTGAATTGCCTGCTCGATCTCATCATAATTGAACGGATCTACGAATGTGGTATGAATGCCATACTGTGGGAGGGTATGCTCCAACAGGTTGTAAGTACCACCGTAAATGTTCTTAGCTGCTACGATATGATCACCGTTCTGTGCCAGATTCTCAATCGTATATGCGATAGCTGCTGCACCGGATGCAACCGCAAGTGCTGCCACACCGCCTTCCAATGCTGCGATTCTCTGCTCGAAAACATCCTCGGTCGGATTGGTCAAACGTCCGTAAATATTACCTGCATCTGTCAGGCCAAATCTTGCTGCTGCATGTTCGCAGTTACGGAACACATAAGAAGATGTCTGATAGATCGGAACGGCTCTGGAATCAGTAACCGGATCCGGCTGTTCCTGTCCAACGTGTAACTGTAATGTTTCAAATTTTAATTTTCTTTCTGCGTATGATTTCTTTCCCATAATTTTACCTCTTTCTGCAGGCTCGTTCCTGCTGTGTATTCTTGTTTTATTTTCGTTTTATTTTTTATCGTTCTATATCTTTTTCTGATGTCTTTATTTCTGAGTTCATTCCAATCTGTTATCCTTAGCGGCAACACATTCGGTTGTAATTAGCGACTCCGTATCTTATTTTGATCTGTCTCATAAGCATCAACCTCATTTCTATGTATCTCATGTTGTAGTAGTTTTATTTCCTACCTGATTACAAGGATATATTATCATGCCAATCCCAGGTTGTCTAATACAGGAAACTAAGAGCTGGCTATAGGCAACGGCTATAGCCGTTTTCATAACCGATTTTCACCGTCGTATGTTTCGATCTGTGCTATGATTCTTTCCAGAAATCGGTTCAGATATTCATCCTTCTCCTCTTAATAACACTTCTTACAAGCTGTAAACCCTCTTCCGATTGCCGTATTTAACGTTACCTGTTCCGGATTTTTCATACCGCTGCAGTTTGGATTGCTATGGTACTTTGTCCCTCCGTTGGTTGGTATCCAGACATAAACATCTGCGGAGGTTTCCGGCGCCGGTGTGATTGCAGTTGTCGCCTCCGTACTGGCTGCTGCATATGCGGTTGTTCCGACAGCCTGCTCCGTTGCCGTCGTCTGTGCTTCGGCTGATGTCTGTTCTGCGTCATTTGCCTGTGCCACCTCTGTATCCGCTACCCAGCTATCTCCGGTTGCATAATCAATTCCGATACCCGGCTGTACATTATAGCAAAATACGCAGAATTTCACTCCGGCCCCCTGATCTTCCACAGACTCAGCTTCTATCAGTACCCCGGATGCAACCAGATTCTCCCCTTCAAATACCGGTGTCACCCGATAAAGCACATGATGATCGGTTTCCTTCACATACTCTGCCACCTCGTTCTCAAATGGTACCATACCGGTTGCATTCATGTACCGAGTACCGGTAATCAGATTCTTCTCGTTGGCATTCTCGCCTGCCAGCTGATAAGCAATCAGATGACAACGATTATACAGATAATTCTCTGTTATCTGCTCCGGATATTTCACCGTATGCCAACCGCTCGGCTTGATCTGTCCGATCTCGCCCCGAGACTCCGTTGGCATAAGCTCCCGACATATATTGGCATACGCGGTTCCACAGCGTCCCAGATCATCCAGATCACTGTAGAGTTCAAATGCATCTGTCGTCAGCTCTTCATCCTCAAAATATGGGTTATTATCATTCACCTCAACATACGGGGCATCCGAATAAGCCGGTAGATCCGCATATGTAAATTCCGGTTCTGTGATCACCCTTTCAAGAGCCTCCGCTGTACTTGCAATATCCTCTTCACTGTCTTTATCTTCTGTTTTCTGTTCTTCTGCAACCGTTTGTGACTCATTCAGTGAATCCGGCGAAAATATAGCTACGATTACCCCTACCATCAACAAAAATGCCGTTGACACTGCCAGAAATCCACCAATAACCAGTATTGCAACACCTATCCCACTTTTTTTCTTTTTCTTCTTCATAATCTACTTTTCCTCCCCATTTAGCAGTTTCCTAACTTCATCTGCATCTGTATTACTCATTTCTGCACATATTTTCTTATAGAAATCCCTGACATCGACATCCTGCAAAATACTTTTCACCTGACTATTTCCGCGAGCTATCCGTAATAACTTATCTTTCTGTTTTTCAGACCATCCTGTTATTTTTGTCAATTGCCCGATTATCGCATGTGTATTAGCAAAGCTTCCGCTATCCTCCAGCTTATTGATCAGATCTTCCTTCTGTAGTTCCTCTTCACTTTGATTCTTTCTCTCTTCTTTTTCCTCTGCCAGACATTCAAAGTACACACTTTCCAGCTTTTCATTTGAGATTGTTCGATCAATAATCTTTTTCACTAATATTTCCAGTTTGGAATCTTCTGTATAGTCTGCCGGTACAAAATATTTAATCCGATTTTCTTCCAGCATCCGGAATACCTTTGATTTATCCTTTGTCTCAGAGTTATAAACACCTATGGAATGGCCTCCATTTACATTCACCAGTTTCATACATGGAATATCCGTATCACTGTCACCTATGTATATCATATTTCTAAATGGGACTCTATACTGATCAGCACTGAAATATGCATTTACCCTTTGATCGTTTATATCTAAAACCCCTTTTTCTATTCGAAACAAAAATTGTGTTTTATTTGTATAATTGACCACCTGCGCCGGCCATACCGCGACTCCGGTATTATCATAATAAAAAGAACTGGCATATATCTTTTTAAATTTATCAGCAATCTCCGTTCCTTCGATCATCTCCTTCAGCCCGGACGAGATAATATAATGCTCGACCTGAACGCCCTTATCCTCCCCATATTTATTTATCCGGTCAAACCATGTACTAACTCCGGGAAACAACTTCACCTTAGATCCATCGTTTTTTAGATTTTCCCTTGTAAACACTACTTTTCCCCTTGATTTTTCTGCCATCATATACATATATGCCAGGTTTTGATCCATTTCATTTTCCGCTGCCAATTCATTAGATTCCCGCCAAAAATCTGCAACTTCACAGCCCACTGATTGAATATACCCCTGTGC
>CABQJA010000156.1 GCA_902464345.1 uncultured Clostridium sp. | reverse complement strand
AAAACAAACCAAACAACTCTTTTGTAAATGCAACCAGATTATTCAAAATCCAGCCCCCGCATATCATTAATGTTAAAAATATGCCAAGCATCTTCGGTACAAACGTCAGCGTCTGCTCCTGAATGGAAGTAACCGTCTGAAAGATACTGACCAGCAGACCTATCACCAGTGACACGATCAGCATGGGTGCTGAACACTTGATAATAAACCAAAGTGCCTCTCTTGCAATATCTACTACTATATCTGCTGTCATAATGTATAACCTCTTTTCCTGTCACGCAGCGTCTGAACATACCGTATCCGGCTCTGTTCAAATCAACCTGCCATGCTTCCTCTGTGCACTGATATCCGCTCAGAGTACAAAGGACTGAACCAGTTGCCCTATAATCAGATTCCATCCGTCTGCCATAATAAAAAGCAGGATTTTAAACGGCATGGAAATCGTTGTCGGCGGTAACATCATCATACCCATTGACATCAGGGTCGATGCTACAACCATATCAATAATAATAAATGGTATATAAATCAAGAACCCGATAATAAACGCAGCTCTTAATTCGCTGATAATAAATGCCGGTATGATCACAGTCGTCGGTACATCATCCCAATCATTTACAGAATCAATATCTGCAATATCCAAAAACAGCTGCACATCCTGTTCTCTGGTCTGATTGATCATGAAATTACGCAATGGATTCATTGCCGCATCCAATGCCTCTTCCTGTGTCAGTTCCCCCTCTGCCAACGGCTGCAGCGCATCTGTATTGATTTTCGTAAATACCGGTGACATAATAAAAACCGTCAAAAACAAGGATAGCCCTATCAGTACATTGTTAGGAGGTGTCGAAGTCAACCCCAAAGCCGTCCTTACAAAATGCAATACCACAATAATGCGTGTAAAGGAGGTCATCATAACAAGAATTGATGGAGCTAATGAAATTACGGTTATAACCAGCAGCATTTGCAATGTACCGGACAATGTACCTTCATCACTTCCGGTATCCATAGTCAGACTGAGGTTCAGCGGCTGAGTCGCGTCCTCTGATATGGACTCTGTTGTATCTGTTGATACCTCTGCCGCCATCGTCTGCTGATTACAGCTCAGCAACACAACAAATACCACAGCAAACACTGCCAGACATGTTTTAATCGTCACTCGAAGTGTCTCTTGTTTCATCTGTGTCATTTTCATCCTTCTTTTTTTGAAACTGTGACAGAATATCCTTAAAGCTTCCCTTATTCACATCTGCCATAGCTTCTAAATTCAACTCATCTTCATTCAGCTCCGCAAGAAACGTAACCGTATCTTTTCCGACCGCAATTGCAATATAACGGTCGGCAATCTTTATAATCTGCACGTACTTGTTATTTCCGATCCGCATAGTCTCCATAATCCGCATATTACTGCGGCTCTGGATATTACTCTGAAATCTGCCCGCCAGCCTGGCTGTAAAATAAGCCAGCGCAAGCACAAACAGAAACATGATCAGAACCACGATCAACTGAATGACCCCTTCCAGGGGACCTGATTTACTGAGTATTACTGCCGGCATTCTACTCAACTGCCTTCTTTACAGCTTCCAGTACACGATCCGGCTGAAATGGCTTTACAATAAAGTCTCTGGCTCCGGACTGAATAGACTCGATTACCATAGCCTGCTGACCCATAGCGGAACACATCACAACGCTTGCGTTCGGATCTGACTGCTTGATCTTCTTTAATGCCTGGATTCCATCCATTTCCGGCATGGTAATATCCATCAGCACAAGATCCGGCTTGGTCTCCTGATACTTTTCAACCGCCTTTAATCCATTTTCTGCCTCACCTACGACATTATACCCATTCTTGGTAAGAATGTCTTTAATCATCATTCGCATAAATGCTGCATCATCACAAATTAAAATATTTTTCGCCATTGTTTATCTCCTCTTCACTTACTCGTTCATTTTTGACTTTACTATATCTGTAATCCGGACGCCAAAGCTCTCTTCGATCACTACAACCTCTCCCTTGGCTACCATCTTACCATTCACTAATATATCAATCGGTTCTCCTGCAATCTTGTCCAGCTCTACGATCGTGCCCGGAGCAAATTCCAGAATCTCCTTAATTGACTTTTTAGTTCTTCCCAGTTCTACCGTAACCTCCAGCGGAACATCCATGATCAGATCGATATTCTCCTGCTGGCTGGCCGGATTGATACCTGGAGCAAAGCTCTGGAACTGCACTGGCTGAACATTTACATCCTGCATCGGTGGTGCATATCCGTATGGAGCCTGTCCATACGGCATCTGTCCGTATGGCATCTGCATCTGTGGCTGTGCCATGGCCGGGGCAGGCTGTGGGGTCGGCTGCGGCTGCGCTGCCGGCTGCACCGGCTGTGACTGCGCTGCCGGCTTCTCCTCCTCCTTACTCAGGCTGGATGAGAATACCTGATACAACTCCTTTGCAAAATCTACCGGATATAACTGCATGATATTGGAATCTACCAAATCACCGATTTCCATTTTCAGAGAAACCTTTACAAAGCTCTTACCCTTCAATCGTTCTTCAACTTTACCGGAGCCTTCCGAACCAAGGGTTGTCAGTTCTGCCTCCGGTGGACTGATGTCGATCTTCCGGTTCAGCATGGATGACATAGACGTGGCCGCTGAGCCCATCATCTGATTCATCGCTTCACAGATAGCACTCAGATGCAGATCCGATAGCTGATCCACCAGATTCGTTCCATCTCCGCCCATCATAAGATCCGTAATGATCTTAACATCATTCTCCATTAAGATTAAAAGGTTGTTTCCTTTTACTCCGTCTACGTAGTCAATATTAATAAAGACACACGGTCTGGAATATTCTTTCGACAATTCTTCCCACGTACAGGCTGTAACCTTCGGGGTACTGATTGATACTCTTTGATTAACAAGAGAATATAAAGTTGTCGCTGCTGTACCCATACAGATATTGGAAATTTCTCCTAATACGTCTTTCTCCTCCGCAGACAGTTCCATATCTGTCCCGGCATCTGGAGTCACGCTTGTATCTCCGGATAATCCACCCAGCAAAGCATTTATTTCTTCTTGCGATAACATACCGTCCATACTTTACTCCTCTCTTATAACTTTCGTAATCTTTACCGCATAGTTCTCTGAAGAAGAACCGGGCAAAGCTTTAAATTTCAACATATTACCAACATATACATCTAACTCAGCCTCATACTGACGGTTGATTTTAATTATATCACCTTTTTGCAGATTTACAAAATCATTTACGGATATTGTGCTGTTTCCCAATACTGCGCGGACCGGAATCTGTGCTTTTGAAATTGCTGTTTCAATCACATCCACATATCTTCCGTCATCACTGGTCTGCATCGTAGAATACCAATACTTTGTATTTAACTTGTCCATCACATCTTCCAATGTTATAAACGGAAGACAGATATTCATCAGACCCACCACATCACCGATTTTCATATTTATCGTAACAATCGCGATCATTTCACTTGGTGATATGATCTGTGCAAACTGTGAGTTTGTTTCGATCCGTTCCAGCCTTGGTTCAATCTCTACTACATTTTTCCATGGTTCCCGTAAAAGATTTATACAGATTGTAAATATTCTTTCCAGGATACTCAGCTCGATCTCCGAATAATCCCGGACTTTTTCCAGCGGTTCTCCGGTTCCACCGAGCATTCGATCTACAATACTATATCCAAGATTCGATGCAAGCTCTATCACTATATTGCCCTTTAATGGTTCAAAATTTACAATTCCCAATAATACAGGGTTAGACAATGCATTTGTAAATTCAGAGTAGGTAACTGCTTCCGAATTTACAACCTCCATCTGGACATTTTTTCGAAGATATGCCGGCAGATTCGTGGATACCAATCTGCAGAAATGTTCAAATATAATTTCCAGAGTTCTCAGATGCTCTTTTGAAAATTTTGCCGGTCTGGCAAAATCATAATCCTTTATCTTCTGGGATGGTTTATCAATATATTCATCTACATCCAACTCTCCCGAACTTAACTGTTTCAGAAGATTATCTATCTCATTTTGTGAGAGGACTTCACCCACGCCTGCTCACCTCCTTGGCGGTCTCAATATCATGTTTCATAACTACTGCGTATTGAACTGGCTAAAGTTCACATCATAAATGCAGTCCGTCTGATATTTATCCTGCAAGCCTTTGGTGATTTCCTGCTTTACAAGCTTCTGAATCTCTGCATCATTTATCTCTGCATATGTATATTCCTGAACAACACTCCTCGTCACATCATATACCCAACTCTCTGTTTCTGCCAGCTTCGTACTGACATCCTTATAATCTTTTGCTTTTCCGTTCATAGAAATAGATATCCCGATCATTGCATAATGATTTGTTCCGGAGCCATCGTTTTTAAGATTGATCGTTGTTGCTTCAGAAAGTGTATAATTCTGCGCATTTTTAATGTCCACATCGGCTCTCTGAGTATCCTCGGTTCCGTCCTTCTGCAGTTCCAGATTCAGGATTGATGCAATCTCTGTCACCAGATTATCTGTTTTCTTAGCTGACGGTACAAACACAAACACCATCAATGCATTCAATATCAGGTTCACAATACATAGTGCTAATATAATAACACTGATCAAATTCTTTCTCATATAATAACTCTCCTTACTCCTGCGACGAACTCAACTGATTATATATTTTAATTACAACCCGACGGTTACGGGCTCTTCCTTCCGGTGTGTCATTGGATGCTGCCGGATGACTTTCTCCGTATCTAGCAACTTTCATATTTGCATCCACCAGATTGGAATGTTCCATCAGATACTCATATACATTCGTTGCCCGCGCTGTTGACAAATATCGGTTGCTCTCGTATTTTGAATTATGAATCGGAACATTATCCGTGTGCCCTTCTATCTCAATAATACTGTCTTTGTATGTTTCCAGAACACTGCCTATTTTCTGCATAAATGCATAGGAATCCTCTTTCAGCTCCGCTTTACCGGTATCAAACAGCAAGGCACCGTTCATATCCAGTTCCACATATTGATAATTATAATCCATCTGCACACGTTCATCAATGGTGTAACTCTCCAGTGCCGTAGAAATCTCCTGATACATCTCCTTAGATTGCTCCAGACCGGCTTCCTCCATCTGGTTCTGCAACTGATCAAGCGTCATATTGCCCTGTTCTGTGGTTTCCGCATCCGATGGTTGTCCTGCCTCTGTAGATTCCGGATTTTTCCCTTCACTATCCTCATTTGCTTTTGAATCATCTCCATCCGTGCTGTCAACTGCTTTTCCCACTTCTTCCATGAGTGACCGCACACCTTCCAGCTGTGTAACTCCACCACTTACCATCTCACCATTCTGAAGCATCTGTGATGTCTGATTAAATATCGAAAATGACACATTCTGAAATGAAGCCGCTATCTGCTGGATTCTTCCTTCATCCATGGT
>CABQJA010000155.1 GCA_902464345.1 uncultured Clostridium sp. | reverse complement strand
CCATCCATGGTGACATTAAAGAGTCAGGAGCTGACCGGCCAGCTGCCGGATGAATCCGTTACCGGCAAGGATCCGGATGACACCTTCTGCAGCTCTACCGCTGACTTTTCCATCCGGCTTTTCCAGACGGCTCTGTCCGGAAGCAGCACCGGTGAAAATGTCCTGCTCTCGCCGGAATCCGTTCTGTCCGCACTGGCTATGACTGCCAACGGAGCCGGAAGCACAACCCGCGCCGAAATGGAACAGGTTCTTTGCGGCGGCATGTCTATGGAGGACTTTAATCCATATATGTATAGCTTTCAGAATCGCCTGACTACAAGTGAAGATGTGAGCTTTCATCAGGCCAATTCTATCTGGATTCGTAATCAGGAGGACGCGATTCAGGTGAAGGAGGACTTCTTACAGACCGATAAGAATTATTATCAGGCAGATGCTTACTATGCAGCCTTTGATGACCGGACCACAAAGGAAATCAATCAATGGATAAATAAGAATACCAACGGTATGATTCCTTCTTTATTAGATGGCCCGATTGCAGATGACATTGTCCTGTATCTGATCAATGCCCTTGCCTTTGAGGGTACCTGGGATACTCCGTATGAGGATTCACAGATTACAGAAGATGCTTCTTTCACAAATTATGCCGGTGAACCGGAGACCGTTGCCATGTTACACAGCACGGAGGACTGCTATATCCACGATGAACATGCCACCGGCTTCCTTAAAAATTATAAAGGTGGTGGCTTCGCATTCCTTGCTCTGCTACCGGAAGAAGGAATGACACCGGAGGACTATGCAGCCACCCTGACCGGCGAAGATTACCTTACCATGTTCCGGAACCGTGAGACCCGGGATGTCATTGTACAGATGCCGGAATTCACCTATGATTATACCACGGAATTAAAGGATGTCCTGTCTGAGATGGGTATGCCGGAAGCATTTCAGGGGCATGCAGATTTCTCTAATATGGGAACCACCGACACCGGTTATCTGTATATCGACCGGGTTCTGCACAAGACCCACATCGAAGTAGACCGAACCGGAACCAAGGCCGCCGCAGTCACCGCCGTTGTAATGACGAGCGAATCCTGTGTGATGGAGGAGGAAACACCGCCCCATGTCATTCTGGACCGTCCATTCGTCTATGCGATCATTGATACCAATACCGGTCTGCCGATCTTTCTGGGAACCGTAAACACCGTACAGTAAGGTACGGTGTTTACCGCACCTGCTGTAACACTCCCATCTCCATCTCATAGACATGATCACAAAGAATATCAATATCTTCTTTGTTATGGCTGGCCATTACGGCAGTTCTGCCCTGCTCCTTTAATTCCATAAAGAGCTTTCGCATATCCGCAACTCCATGTTTGTCCAGCCCGTTCATCGGTTCATCCAGAATCAATATCTTCTGGTCTTCCATGATTGCCTGTGCTATTGCAAGTCGCTGTCTCATGCCCATGGAATAATTCTTCACATGTTTCCGGCTCTTCGGATCCAGGCCTACTTTTTCAAGGACCGCTTCTATATGCTCCGAATTCTTCGGATTCCGAAGGCGGTACAGATAATCCAGATTCTTATATCCGCTGTAGTTGCCAAGAAATGCAGGCTCTTCAATGATCACACCTGCCTCATTCAGCATATCCAGATCCTTATGCATTTCTCTGCCCCGAATATAAATGTGTCCGCTATCCAGATATAACAATCCGCATATACTCTTAAACAGCACTGTCTTTCCGGAACCATTATGTCCAACAATTCCGGTAATACTCCCTTCCATGCAATCCACAGAAACATCTTTTAACACCTGTTGTTTTCCAAACGTCTTACACGCATGTTGCACCGATATGACCGGAGTCTTCTCTATCTGTACTTCCTGTCTGTTCTCATTCTCCATTCTTTCCCTCTCCTTCTATTCTTCATTATTCCATATAAACTCTTTCTTCCTGATTCGCAGCATTGTCGCGGCAACACATATTGCCAGACCAAGGATACTGACAGTCAGACAATAGGCAAAGGACGGATAATAGATATCAAGGAAGCTTCGTTCTCCATAAATAGACAGCCTGCACCAGTAAAGCGGAAGTACATATGCAATTGCTGCATTTGCGGCAATACTTCCTGTTATCAGTTGCAATACCATCATAAACCCTACAATTGCAATCGCTACAATACGGTTTAAATACAGACTGATTGTAAACATGAACACCCCTACCAGTGTAATCTCCAGCCACATCATAAAGAAACATAACAGCATTGCCTGCCAGGGCTCATATTTATTCACAATCACCGCTGAACTCCTGCCATATATGTTGTAGTCATAAATATTATTGGAATATGCCATTGTCCATATTATCTTCCCCCAATCAGCTGACAGCTGTACCCGGGGTATAAACACCAGAACACTCATGATATATACCAGAACAACTATTAAAAAGCTCTGCAGACCGATTGCACCCAATTTCTCTATCGCCCACATCTTTCGCCCTTCCCGCAGTATCTTATACAACTCTGTTCGATTCATAAACGGTACATCCGAATATACATAGCAGACAATAAATCCCAGAAATGTAATAAATGAAAGATTATCCACCAGATGCGGTGCCATCCATGGTGTGATCCACTCCTGCTTATCAATCATCAGCTGATCAATTCCGCTCATTGTTGCACATATCAGAGCCAGAAGCAGCAGTCCCGCTCCCAGAAACCGAATGCTGCATATCCGTTGTAAACATCCCCTGAAGCAATTTTCAACAGCTCTTTTTATCTGAATTTTCATCCTGCTACCATCCTCATTTCTTTTTCTGCTTTGTACATATGATCATCCCTCCACAGATCACTATCACCAGCACCTCTATGTAATAGAGCAGCCTTGACTGTGTCGCAAACTGAAAATTAATTGTCTCTACCCCCATTTGATACAATGTGACTGCACATCCAACATTATATCCCAGAAAGCGTATTGCCATCATATCCCATACATATACGATTGCTACCGGGAACGCATAGACCAGCATCCGGTTTTGTACAAATACCGAACACACCAATCCGATCACCGCCATACTGCCTGCCAATGCCGCCAACTGCAATCCTATCAAAATCACATATCCGATATAATTACCGCTTGCAAGACAAGCTGCATATGCCGGATTGATTCTTATATGCTCTTCCAGTTCCCGTGCCCCCGGTAATCCATACTGCCAATAATAGGTAACTGCATCCAGTAAAAACGCACTAAGCATTATTACTGCTGACGAAAAAAATGTCACCAGTACTTTTGATATATAGTACATTCCTTCCGACCCTCTCAAGATCGCCTGCATGCTATACTTATATTCTGTCTCATCACATAAGGATGCCGCATATGGTGCCGCAGCAAGCATTAATGCTACCACAATGAAGGTCTTGCTCCCCACCATCCATCTAATACGGTCTACCATACTGAGCGTCAAATTATCATTATACAGAAGCAACAGATATATACTTCCGACAGCCACCGGACACTTCCAATTAAGAAATGCCCTGCGAAGATCCATCTCTATATAATTTATCAAACCGGCCTTTATACGTTCATTTTTCATAGAAATTCTCCTGTCGCTGCATTTATCCGAATCTCATAATTGCTTTGGACGCCATCCCCACCGGTTTCCTTTACCTGAAATGCCCATACCGGTATCATCTTCTTTTCCATTGCCTTCCCTGCGCTTCTATAATCACAACAAAGCGTTGCTGAGGTTACTTCATAGGTTGCACCATCCAATATATTCTCATAATGAGTGATCAGTGCATCTACGATTGTATCCATATCCAGTAGTTCCACTTCTTTCTCTGACATTTTATAAGTACTGATCTCATTAATCATCAGCCCCGCAATTCCTTCTGCATTATATCCCGCTACAACCTGAGCATTTCCATTCTCTGCCCGGCCTGCCCAGAAATCTCCCGTATGGTAATCTCTGAGTCCACAATAGGTCTGATGAATATAAAAGCTGTACGCATCATCTGCCTCCGACCAGTCCGTTCTATATCTTTCCTCCTGTCTGTTTCCATCCAGGTCGTAATGTGCCTCTTCCTGCTGCAAGGTTTCATGATCCAGATAATAGGTATCAACCTGAACTCCATCTCCCAGTACAATTCCGTTATTCTCCAGCACATCCATAACAGTAGCCAATGCCTCTTCGTCTGTTGCAAACGAAAATGATTTCTTTGTCTCATATAGCGGAAGATTATATCCCGGATCCTTCATTTCAGAACTTACACAAGCTCCAGTCGTTAGATATGGATATGACGCAAGTGCCAATCCATAATCCCCCCAGCTACAGAATGCTTTATAGTAGTCATTCACCTGTTCCTGTGATATAAGAATTCCACTCCCATCATCATTAATTTCCACATCATAGCTTATCTGCATTTCGTCCATCAATGCCTTTGCAAGTTTCTCATAATCCGGTTTTATGAATTCAACGGTGCCTTCCAGAAAATATGCCTTTTCCGGTGCATTCACAGTCATATCTACTGTTACATTCTCACCATCCGCTTTGTATTCGGTTGGAAAGGAATATGTTTTAATCGTATTTATATCTACAGCCGTTGACACCTGTTCCCCTGCTTCTGTCGTCTGTTCGCTATTTCCACAGGAACAGGCTATCATTGCCATGATTCCCAGACTCATTATGAGGCCTATCTTTTTTCTCATTGCCTTCACCCCTTCTTTTACCTTATATATACCACGGAATGCAGGTCTCCTGCACTCCGTGGTTCTCCTTAACTTACGGACAATATGTTCCTACTGCATGCACATCTGCATAATACGACGGTGCGGTCGCCATAACATAGTATTGGGCTCCCGCTAAGCCAGCCTGTATATCATAGGCATGACTACGGTTTTTTCCTACTTCACTTTCCGCAATTGTAAGTGCATTAGATACCTTTACATGCACACTGCTATACGAAGTAAAACTCATCTGTGGACCACCCGATAAAGAATCTAATTTGATATAAAAGTTCTGATCATTATCATCTTTTGTTACCTTTAATGAATACGGATCTTTAGAGGATACACCAGATACACCAGATGCCCTTACATCCAAATATGAGTTCCCTGCTTATGCCAGGCTCGTCACTCCAACTACACTTCCCAAAATAGTTAACGCACATAATGCTGTGCTTAAAAATCTTTTTACTTTTGTCATTCTCTATTCCTCCATTTACTTTTTGGACCTGTTACCGGCCGCTTGGGTTGATAAAAAACGTTCTTTTCTTCTCTGACATAATCGTACCGGTACCATTCCGACATCACTCAATTTCATCATATCTTCCCCCCTTTCTCTGTCTTGTTTCAAATCAGATGATTACCAGTACAAGGAGAACCCAGAATCTGTCCTCTCCTTGTACTCATCCTACAATTTTCGCCTTAAAAAACAATCCTCTATGTATAATTCGGCGGTTTTATGCATAAATCGGCGGTAAATCTGCATTCACTTATACATTTAATCCCTTATCCTTCCACTATGTATTCCTTTTATACTTATTTTTTAAAATTACTG
>CABQJA010000154.1 GCA_902464345.1 uncultured Clostridium sp. | reverse complement strand
AATCTTATTTGTAACTCTTATCATGAAATACGCATACAGCTCCTATTTTAAATATGAGAATGGCATGGTGATGGGTGTCCATATTCCGAAGGAGCATATCGAGAATGAAGAAGTGCAGCATCTGCTCTCATCGACCCGGACACGGATGAACCGCTTTCTGAACACCAACTGCTTTCTGTCCGGAGCCATCTGTTTCTTAGTCTTCTGGAATATGATCATATTTATTCTGATATTCTGTATCTGGATCACGGTATATCTTGTATTTATACAATACCTCTCTTTCACTGCGCATCGCAGACTGTATGATCTGAAGATGAAGAATGGATGGATCGTAGAATCCCAGCAACGAAAGGTTTACATTGATACCCGTGTGTCTGCCGGTATCGAGAATTCTGCTATTCCGGCTTTCCGGCATCTCCTTCCGATTGTTGCGGAAATCGGCTGTTTTCTGCCATTTCTGTGGCATCAGAAGGCCAGTTATTTTCCGATTCTTCTGACCTTCTTTCTCTGTGCGTTTCTGGTGTCCGTCATCCTGTGGATCCTGCATATCCACATCAACCATTCTGAACGATCCGCCTACAGCACCGATACCGCACTGAATCAGACCGTCCACGTCACCATGAAGCGTTACAAGGGCACTGCCTTTCTGCTCGGTAATAGTCTGAATGCTGCTGCATGGATCTGTGTTGCCGTTTCTACCCTGGCCACGCAAACTTTTTCATCATCCGGTATCTATGCCTACAGTGCAATCCAATTCTTTTCCGCAGTCGGACTGCTAACGCCCCTGCTCCTTGGGCAGAAACGAAAACAGGAACTGCTTTCCTCTGACCCGGCACCCCTGATCGTAGATGATGATGAATATTGGAAAACCGGTTTTTATTATAATCCGTCCGATCACAAAACCTTCGTTCCCGATCGTATGCAAGGCAGCAACTATACCCTGAATTACGCAAAGAAGGGCGCCTGGATCTTCAGTGGCTCTGTCGCCGTTTTGACTGTCGGATGTCTTATTTGGGCGTTTGCTGTACTGATTCCGTTCCTGCATGTGACCATTGATATGAAGTTTGATGGAACAACCCTGCAGATAGCCTCTGCCGGTTATTCCAGCGAACTGTCGGTTTCCGATATCCGCAAGATTGAATTATTGGATGAACTGCCTCATGATGATTTCACCAGAATCAACGGCGGTGCAACGGATGAATATCTGATCGGTCGTTTTCGCGGGAATACGTATGGTGATTGCAACCTGTATATCTTTCAGGATGCGACTCCGATCCTGCTGATCCAGACAGAGGATAAGACTGTTTTCGTAAACTTTAAGAATCCGGAAGAGACCCGGAACTGGTTTGAGGAGCTAAGCACCGGACTCAGCTCCTCTTCTCGTAATTATTTCCACTCTCTGATTGCTTCTGAAAGTCTCCGGTCTATATCCTTTCTGGTGGCTTCGCACTCATTCGGATATTCCTTTGCTGCTTTAAATACAAACCGAAGTACGAATTTGAGTCCCACCGGGAGTGCAATCCGTAGCATAGACTCCGGCAGCACAAAATGTGTACCATGCTCATAAGCCACTGCATCATAAATGCACTCGTGCGGTTTCTCCTTCAGCCGCTGATCCATTCGGCGGACATATTTTCCGGCCTCCCATAAGCCGTCATCATCCGCACCGATCAGAATCAGTCTGCCATGGATTCTCTCAATCGGGATCATTTCCTCTTCCGTATGTTCTCTTGCTGCCTCCGAATCCCGGAATATCACGGTCGACCGTTCAAAATCACCGGATCCCTTGGTCTCCTCCTGTATCTTCTGCCAATACTGTGGATGCTGATATACAAACGGCATATATGGGAGTGGTTCTCCTCTCCAGGAGAGCGTCGAAGTCCCCGGTACCGGCCATTCTCTGCAACCGTCCTTCTTGCCCTGTTCAAACCCCTGCCATACGAAATCGCTTGCTGTCAGGCCAAATGTCAACGTAATATCCGGAATATAGGCAGCTGCTGCAAGTGCCTGCATACCGACGGTACTCATACCCATGATTGCGAATTTATGATTTCCATGTTCCTTTAACCAATGAATGGCCGTTTCAACTCTGTCCAGCGGATAATTTACATGACTGTAATTCTTCTTTCCCGGTGACATGGCAAGCACGTTCAGACCCTGTCTGTGGCACCACTTTGCACCGCATTTTGCCATATAGCTATTGGAATCGTCCCCGAAAAGTCCGATCATTACCGCATCTGTTTTTTTCGGATTCTCATAATAGGTTCCCCAGAACCCATCCCGTCCAAGTTCAAAAAACTGTTTCTTCATTTCGCCGTCTCCTTCTTCTGTCTCTCTGCTCTGTTGTGTCGGAGTTATGTTTCACTTTTTCCTTCCAGCTCCCTATATTCCTATATAAATAATTTCCATACATATGGTTAGTTTTTTCTAACCAAGAAATTATAGCACCGTCTGATTTTACCTGTCAACCGTTTCTCCCTTCATTTCCGGTGTGCCTCCATATTTCGTCCGTTTTATACGTTTTCTCTGTATTTTCTTCTCACAATGTGATATTCTCATATTTGGTACTTTTATTTTCGGTGCCACCATGTTTTACTAATTTGCGAAGGAGATTTTCAATGAAACGTATTGGATTCGACAACGATAAATACCTGTCCATGCAGTCCGCCCATATCCGAGAGCGGATTTCCCAGTTCGGAGACAAATTATATCTGGAATTTGGAGGAAAATTACTGGATGATTACCATGCCTCCCGTGTTCTTCCGGGCTTTGCACCGGACAGTAAGCTGCAGATGCTTCTTCAGCTCGCCGATCAGGCAGAAATGATCATTTCCATCAATGCTGCCGATATCGAGCGGAATAAGATCCGGCATGATCTCGGCATCACCTATGATGAGGATGTACTCCGATTGATCGATATATATAAGAAGAAGGGACTGTATGTCAGCAGCGTGGTCATTACCCGCTACGCCGGTCAGCCTTCCGCCGACCTTTTCCGGAAGAAATTGGAAGCCATCGGTATTCATGTGTACCACCATTATTCGATCGAGGGCTATCCGAATAATATTGATCTGATCGTCAGTGATGAGGGTTATGGCAAGAATGATTACATCAAGACTACCCGTCCTCTGGTGATCGTAACCGCACCGGGTCCGGGCAGCGGCAAGATGGCAACCTGCCTGTCCCAGCTCTATCATGAGAATAAGAACGGAATCAAGGCCGGCTATGCCAAGTTCGAGACCTTCCCGATCTGGAATATTCCTCTGAAGCATCCGGTCAATCTGGCATATGAGGCTGCGACCGCCGATCTGAATGACGTCAATATGATCGATCCTTTCCATCTGGAGGCTTATAACGAGACCACCGTCAATTATAACCGGGATATCGAGATCTATCCGGTACTCGCCGCTATGTTTGAGGGCATCTACGGTCACTGTCCATATAAGTCCCCTACTGATATGGGTGTTAATATGGCAGGTAACTGCATCATTGATGATGAGGTCTGCAAGGAGGCTTCCAGACAGGAGATCATCCGGAGATATTATCAGTCACTGAACCGATTTGTCAAAGATGAAGCGACCAAGGAAGAGGTTTATAAGCAGGAACTGATCATGAAGCAGGCTAAGATCACGGTAAACGACCGTGCCGTTGTACCGGTTGCCAATGATCTGGCGAAAGAGAACGGTTCTGCCGCAGCCGCACTGGAGCTTCCGGACGGAACTATCATTACAGGCTCTACCTCCGATCTGCTCGGTCCGGCTTCCGCTGTTCTGTTAAATGCAATCAAGGTGCTTGGTAACATTGATAAAAAGGTACATCTGATTTCCCGCACCTTCATCGAACCGATTCAGCAGTTAAAGACCGGCTATCTGGGCAGCCGCAATCCGAGACTTCATACCGATGAGGTTCTGATCGCGCTCTCCATGTGTGCGGTCTCCGATCCGAATGCGAAGCTTGCTCTGGAACAGCTGCCGAAGCTATCCGGCTGCCAGCTCCATGTATCGGCTATTCTTTCCGCAGTGGACATGAATACCTTCAAGAAACTGGGAATCGAATTCACCAATGAGGCTGTTTACGAAGGTGCCACTAATAATTAATATGTAAATACAGAAGCCCCGCATCTGCCAATGTGATATGTGTCCGGGATTCCGAGTACCTATCAATGTCAGATGCGGGGTTTTATCTCTTACTTATATCCGGTACCGGATCCAGACTGCATCACTGGCAAAACGCTTCACATCCATCAGCTTCAGTCCTGTAACGCCATGGGTCATGGCACGCCCGTCAAATACCGCCGGCATTCCTCCTCTTCCGTCGATTCCGGCTCCCATCAGGATACTGATCTCATCCAGAAGTCCCGCATCCAGAAATGCAGTATTGATCGCCGGACCGCCGACAATTCCCATCCGTTCCACGCCAAACTCTGTCGCAAGGATCTCACAGGCCTTTGCCAGATCGACCCGCTCCTTCCCGCAGGCAACCCACGAAATATTCTGTCCATCCAGATAGTCTAGATATTCTTTACTCACCTGCTCACCGGTAATGATCAGATATGGCTTACTCATTCCGGTCGCATTCGGCCAGAGCAGCTTTCCTCTGGTATCTACAACAATCTCATAGTCCTTCGCATCCGCCTTCTTTGAGAATCCGGTTGCTCCGTATACTGCATCATTCTCTGCATGAAAGCTACCCGGCTCCGCCATCTCCAGCTCTGCCGTCACTCTGCCGCTGACCGTTGTCGGCACATCCAGTTCCCGCAGAGTCTGATAATAATCATCTACTCCCGGAAGCTGTGCGGTCATGGCACAGTCAATTCTTCCATCCGCGGAAGTCATCATATGACAAATAATATATGGTCTTTTCATTACAATCTTCCTCCATAAACCGGGAATCCGCTGCTTGTCCCGTAGTTTTCGATCTTCTTTAATTTCTTAAGTGTCTCCATATCTTCTGCACTGATTTCAAAGTCCACATCGGCATTTGAAATCTCCTTTCAAACCTATTGATTTCTTTGTTCATTGATTGTACAATCATACTAACACCTAAAGTCAGCTTTAGGTCAATACCTTTTTATCACTTATTATATTGCATAAATTCAGGAGGATTTATTATGTATACAATCGGACAGGTCGCAGAAATGTTTCAGATACCGGTATCCACACTCAGATATTATGATAATGAGGGACTTTTCCCGACGATGGAACGCCAATCCGGCATCCGCAAATTTTCAGACAGGGAGCTGGAGACTCTGCACGTCATTGACTGCCTGAAAAAGACCGGCATGGAGATCCGGGACATCCGACAGTTCATGCAATGGTGTGAAGAGGGGCCTTCCACCTATCAGAAGCGAAAAGAGCTCTTCGAGACCCGAAAACAGGTACTCGAAGAGCAGATGTGCGAGCTTGAAAAAAACATGGCCCTGCTTGAATTCAAATGCTGGTATTATGACAAGGCCATAGCCGATGGCAATGAAGACGAAATCCATGCGATGCTGCCGGATAAGCTCCCTGCAGACATCCAGAAACTATATGACTTTGCACACGAATAAAATAGTTCTGTAACCTCTTTTTTCTGAAC
>CABQJA010000153.1 GCA_902464345.1 uncultured Clostridium sp. | reverse complement strand
GCCACAGATATGTCCTGCCTGTATACGCAGCAAACTTTCTTCCCTCTACCAGTTCTTCGCATACGCCCGGAAATCATCCAGAATCTCCTGTGTACTCTTCTCATAATCATCCATCGGGAGTCCGTATACCGGCGGAATCTGAATCCCCCGCTCCTTCAGTAATGCCAGCAGCTCCTCCATATAGATACCCGGGAGATCCACCAGCGTCCGCGGGATTGCTTTCGGCCTGCCGCCCCAATCCTCACAATAGCTGGATTTCGTGATGCCACAGGACGGGGAACCGTCACAGGTCAGGATGCCTGCCACCTCATATCCGACCTTTGCATAGTTCTCCATATAATCCGCCATTGGTTCCGCCATGCTCCGGCAGAATCGCCGATAGCCTACATTATCATACAGATTTCTGGTCGTATGCCAACGCTGATTTCCGCAGTACAGGGTCTCCGGACATGGCATCTGAATAATACCGAATCCGAACTCATCCAGAATCTGAATCACCTCTGAAAACATTCCGGCATACCGTGCCACTTCCAGCACCTTATTGTTTGCATTCAGCAGACAGTTTGCTACGAATACGACCTTCTTGCTTCTTAAATCATCCTTATGCATAGACATACCGCCAGCACCTCCTATTCTTTCTATCTTATATAACTACCTTACATGCCTCTCTTATACCGTCTTTACAGCCTGTACCGGTTTCTCTTCCTTTACCGTCTTTTTCTCCGGCCGCATATTGATATAGGAGCCAATCAGGATAATCACAATTCCCACGATCAGATTCCATGTGAATTTCTCTCTTAAAACCAGAAATGCGATTACCGGTGCCAGAACCGGTTTAATAAAGAATGCAAGGGATGCATTGGACGGACCGGCGATCTCGACTGCTTTCATAAAACAGATATATCCGGCACCTGTCACAAAGATACCAAGATACAGAAGCACCGGAAGGCTCTGCAATGTGATACCCTCCACTACCGGGATCTTTGCAACCAGCATAACGATGAACAATACCGCACATCCAAGCAGGAAGCTAAAGCTGTTCTGTGCCATGCCGCCGATCTTTGCCAGCCGTTTCTTACCCATTGCGGTAAACAGACCAAAGGATATCGCTGCCAGCAGCGTAATGATCAGGCCGAACGGATCAATGCTGCCTGTAAACAGGGTCGCCGGATTCAGGACTACCAGCAGACCGATGAAGCTGATTACCAGCACCAATGCCTTCTTTTTCGTAAATGGCTCCCCAACCAGAAACCGGGCGAAGATCATTGTAAATAATGGGTTCATACTGATTATGATAGATGCCAGATTTGCATTGACCCGTTTCACGCCATACTGCAGCATTGCCATACTGATGCAGACGCAGATGACACCCAGACCCAGTAGATAAAACAAGTCGGATTTCGTCAGCTTATACGCCCGTTTCTTAAGATCATGAATCGCAAATGGCAGCAGCATCACACCACCGATCAGGAATCGCAGGAACACCAGCTGGATTGCATTGAAGCTGGCACCTCCAAGCTTCGACGCCACTTCCAGTGTTCCAAAGAAAAATGCCGTCAGCACAATATAAATGATACTTTTCTTTTCCATAATTATCGCTCCTCTCCGTCATCTACCACGGGTGCAATATCCGCTCCGTGTGTCAATATTCCAATGCTTGACTGCGGGCCTTCCCGCTCCGTTGCCATAGCAATCGCCTCGTCGATCGACCGTGCATAATCAAAGCCCATCTGTTTCATTTCTTCCGGTGTAACACCGTCACTGACTACGATGATATGCGACATTCGCCGCATGACTCCGATCATGATATGAGCGGAAGCTCCTACCCGGTCTTTTACCTTACCGGCATTACACAGTGCCAATACCTCCTCCGGCCGGCGGTCACCCATTTCCAACAGAACCGGATGCTCCGGACTGACACCTTCCTCACATGGCGGACACCAGATCACGGTTCCACCCGGAACTACCATCAGACTGGCCGCTGCCAGTCCCTTGTCTGCCTGCCACATGTCTTTATTCGCCGGATAGGTTCCGGCAATTACAATCTCTGCCTGCCGGCTGATCCGGCTCTCATAAATCTCTCTGGCATATGTGACTCCGACCCGGTGCGCCGCCACCAGATCTCCGGCTACCACATGCCGGATCTCATTATCCAGATTCAGAATGGTATTAATGATAAAATCAACACCCGCAATCCGGGCGATTTCCTCCATATCCAGACGAATATTATTCTCCGGATTCCCAAGCCGTTTCGGCCAGTCCAAGCTGCCATTTAAATGTACCTGTGCCGTTGTATCCTTTCCCGAGATCCCCGGCTGGATGATCTTTGCACCACCGGACCAGCCGGCAATAAACTGCGGAATAATATTCCCGATGCAGATCTTCACATCCGATTCGTAAAAATCCCGGTTCACGATTACCGGTGTATTCTGAGAGGTATACCCCAGCCGAACCAGCTTCTCATCATTATCATACTCATGATTGATCGTAGTCACCCTGTCGTAGCACTCCCGACCGATCTTCCGGATCATCTCTTCCTCCGTCATCGGCCGGTGACTGCCTAATGCAAAAATCACCTTTACCTGATGACTGTCTACACCGTATTCCTCCAACAGTTTCAGCAGCGGTTTCAACAGCTTTTCCGCCGGTGTTACCCGTGTATTGTCATCCACCACAATAGCTATCGTTTTTCCCTCCGGCGCACCGATCAGTTCCTTTAATGTCGGACTGCCGATCGGATGAAGCAGGGCTCGCATTACCTCTGCCTCCTCATCCTCCGCACCCGGAAGATTCTTCGGAGATACCCGCCAGAGCAGGCGGGAATCTTCAATCTCAAACTCTAACTTCTTTTCTCCATAGGGAATCCATTGCTTCATAGGCGGATCACCTCGATTTCCGGAAGTCCGTACCGCTTTCCTACCTCTACCAGATTCCGGTAGGTGTTTTCTGTCAACGGGATGCCCTCTGCCCGGTGCTTCTCCCGGTTCTTAAACTCACGCTCACCCGGAAGAAGGATCTCTTCTACCCCCGGTGCTTTCTTACATCCCTTAATCTCTTCTATCATTTCGTCCATATGCTTCTTAAACAGCTCCGGATCCATAAACCGGTCAATCCGGATACACCCGAAAAGATGACCGATATTCTGTTCCTCTGCCGTGTCTGCATAGAAATCCTTTACATCCTCCGATAAAATAGATGCTCCGGTCAGAACTGCAGACAAAATACCCACGATCACGGTCAGGCCATATCCCTTATAGCCACCGACCGGAAGCAGGATGCCGTCAAACGCTTCCTTCGGGTCATCCGTTGGCCGGCCATCAATAGTCATTGCCCAGTCCTTCGGAATCTTCTCACCCTTATTTAAAGCAACTCCTATCTTTCCACGGGCCACTACCGATGTCGCCATATCCAGCACAACCGGCAGCTCCTTTCCGGATGGAATTGCAAATGAAAATGGATTATTGTCAAGAATCGGCTCAATACCGCCGGTTGGCGCCATCAGATGTGCGGCCGGTGATGTAAACACCATACCGATCATATCCTCCGGTAACGCCATTTCAGAATAATAAGATGCCATGCCAAAATGATTGCTGCCCTTCACTCCCACAAAGGCAACACCATTTTCTCTGGCCTTTTCGATACATAATTTCATTGCTTTCGTAGACACAACCTGTCCCATTGCATTATTGCCATTTACCAGTGCAGTGGTCGGGCTGTCCTTTTCAATGCAGATCTCAGCATCTGCAGACGTACCATGATCCTGCAAACGCTTCGTATAAGCAGGCACCCGAATCACACCATGAGACTCCATGCCGCAACAATCCGCAAACACAAGGTTATCTGCAACGCAGGCCGCATCTTCCTCTCTCATGCCTGCCGCCATAAAGATATCCTTACAATATTTCAACAGTGTCTCTTCTGTTACATGCGCAAAATACTGATAATTCTCCATATGCATCCTCCTATCGTCCTAACCTGTTTCATGATTTAGGACTCATTATAGGAGGTTGCGATATGGGAATAAAGGACAGATGGCTTGTTAGGCCTGCCGGGTACCAATCCTTATTTTCTCATTGGAAAATAATAATTACATATACATCCCCCGATCAGCATAATACCTGCTGCCAATGCGAACGGTATCAGTTCCCGGACCAGATCTGCCCCCTGATTCACGATCACCTTATAATAACTGATGCCCTGCACCTCAATCGTTGCAGCCATGACAGTTGATATACTGTAACACAATACAGCCAGCACACTGATCGTAATCTTTCTGCATAAAAATGCTGTAAAGTACGCAAGTCCAAGATAGAGTAACTGTATCACACACAGCTTCAGATAGAGCCACCACAGATCCGGAAACATTCCCGTATATACCGCAAACAGCGGAAGCAATAATATTTGAAATGCCAGATAACACAGGAGTAGCTCCGGCAGCTTATTTCTATGCCGGATGTACAATAATTCGTTGCCCGGTTCCTCGATACAATGCTCCAGAACAAAAATAACATACCAGACAGACAGAATCGGGCAAAATATCTGGCACTGCTTAACAATATTCACATACAAATAATCCATGTCATGCCCCATACCGTATGCCGCCAGATTGGCCAGCGGTATGAGTACATAAAGCCCCAGAACCGGTGCCAGATTAAAGATTCCGATTCCCTTAAGCTGCCAGTATATATTTTTCAGATTTCTTGCTATATTTCTTTTAATACGCATAAATATCCATCCTCTACGTTTGGTTTCTGCAACAGATTATCCGGTAACTGCCTTCTGGTCAGGATCCGGAAGTGCATTTCTCCGTCTGCTTCCCGCTCCTTCTCAATATAATCCTCTGACAGAACGTCATCCTTTGAGACCTCGTAAACCAGACCATCTGCTATATGACTGATTTCTTCCTGTGTTCCTTTAGCCGCCAGACATCCATCTTTTAAGATCAATATCCGGTCACACACAGCCTCTACATCTTCAACAATATGCGTCGATAGCAGGACAATGCTTTCCTTTCCGATCTCACGCAGCAGATTCTTAAATCGCATCCGTTCTTCCGGATCCAGTCCGGTTGTTGGTTCATCAAAAATTATCAATGCAGGATGATTTAATAATGCCTGTGCAATCCCTACTCTCCGAACCATACCACCGGACAGCTTTTTACCCTTTACCTTTCGAACTTCCGATAGATTGGTCAGTTGCAGTACCCGGTCTATCTCACCTGCACAATCCTCCTTCCGAATCTCCTTCACATTTGCAAAATACCGTAGCTGCTCCTCTACTGTCAGATTCGGGAACACACCCATCTTCTGTGGCAGATATCCTATCAGTGGAATTTCTCCATCTTCCTCCGCATCCAGACTTATCGTTCCCTGATAAGGATATAGATTTAAAATACACCGGAATAATGTTGTCTTTCCGGCTCCGTTCGGTCCTAACAGTCCATACACACCATTTTGAAACTCACAGGATACCCCCTTTAGTACCTGTTTCCTTCTGAAATTCTTAGATACATCCTCAATTCTCAACATCTTCCTGTGCCTCCTTTAAATAATCCCATTCCTCCTGTCCGAGATTCTTGATTATAAAC
>CABQJA010000152.1 GCA_902464345.1 uncultured Clostridium sp. | reverse complement strand
TCCCGGTAAGATGTGGGTTTGCATACTTTGTGGAGCCGACAGATATTAAGGAGACAAAAGGAAAGCCTGCGATCTGTAAATTTCAAAAGGCAGACATTATCTATAAAGAAATCCTGAATCTTTATTCCGAACAGTCCGGGGTTGTAGCAAAGAGCCGGATGGAATCCGGAGAGGAAGCAAAGGTGATCTTATTTACATCTCCGGCAGGTGGAACAGGAACATCTACGATTGCTGCCGCATATGCATTGCGCAAGGCAATGCAGGGAATGCAGGTTTTGTATCTGAATCTGGAAACCTTCGGAAATGCAGACAACTATTTTCAGGCAGAAGGGAACTTTGATTTCAGTGATATATTATTTGCACTGAAGAGCCGGAAGGGAAATCTGGCAATGAAGCTGGAGAGCTATGTGAAGGAGGATGTGAACGGTGTCCGGTTTTATTCCGGAGCAAAAATCGCACTTGACCGGATGGAGATGAACATGGACGATACGCTTTCCTTATTAGAGGAATTGAAGAAGTCCAATGTGTATGACTATATCGTAATAGATTATGGCTTTGGGTTGGATAAAGATACAAGGACCGTATGGAAACAGACTAACAGCATTGTCTGGGTCAGCGACGGCTCCGTACATGCGAATCAGAAGACAGAGAGAGCCTATCAGTCCTTTGCGATTCTCGAAAGAAATTCCGAGGATGAGATAGCAGAGCGGTTGAAGCTGGTTTATAACCGGTTCAGTGATAAGACCGGAAGTAGACTTGAGAATGAGGAGCTGCAAGTAGCAGGAGGAGTACCGGTATATGGTTATTCGGATATCGGTCAGTTGCTGGGACAGATAGCAGCACTGGAGATGCTTGATAATATTGATTAAGACAGGCAGGGCAGAGGGATGGATCAGATACAGGAAGAAGAATTTGTCAACCAACTGAAAAGATATATTACAGAGACAGTCTCCTTAAGCAAGGTCAGTGATGAGGAGCTGGAGGAGAAGATTGAGACATTGTTTCTGCAGAAACTGGACGGGGAGTATTGCTCCATGGAACAGAGGGTGTCGATCGTAGAACAGGTCTACAGCTCTATTCGAGGCTTTGGACTGCTGGATACGATCATTAAGGATGATAATATCACGGAGGTTATGATCAACGGTCCGGAAGATATTTTCATAGAAAAGAAAGGCCGTCTGATGAAGCTGGATAAACAGTTTGAGAGTGAGCGGAAGCTGGAGGATGTGATTCAGCGAATTGTAGGTCTGGCAGGCAGAGAGGTAAATCAGTCGAATCCGATCTGTGATACGAGACTGCCGGATGGTTCCCGTGTGAATGTGGTGTTGCCACCAATCGCACTCTGCGGTCCGACGGTTACAATCCGAAAGTTCTCCAAGGAACCGATGACGATTGCCAAGCTGATCCAATATGGATCCCTGACTCAGGAAATCGCAGATAAGCTGGAGATGCTGGTAAAGGCGAAATACAATATTTTCGTTTGCGGTGGTACCGGTTCCGGTAAGACGACCTTCCTGAATGCACTATCGAATTACATACCGCATGACGAACGTGTCATTACGATTGAGGACTCTGCGGAGCTTCAGATCGTTGGTGTAGACAATCTGGTTCGTCTGGAAACAAGAAATGCAAATACATCCGGAGCCGGAGAAATCACGATCCGGGATCTGATCAAGTCATCCCTTCGTATGCGACCGGAGCGGATCGTTGTCGGTGAGGTCCGTGGCGGTGAGGCACTGGATATGCTGCAGGCAATGAACACCGGTCATGACGGATCCTTATCTACCGGTCATGCGAACTCCACGCATGATATGCTGAGCCGTCTGGAAACCATGGTTTTGCAGGGGGCACCGGGACTTCCGTTAGAGGCGATCCGGCAGCAGATCGCATCGGCAGTGGATATTATCGTACATTTGTCAAGACTGCGGGATAAATCCAGAAAGACGATGGAGATCACGGAGGTGCTTGGATACGAGAATGGAGAGATTATACTGAATCCGCTATATGTGTTTGAGGAAGATGAGAACTCAACGCTGGAGAAAGTATCCGGCAGTCTGAACCGGACGAAGAATGAGATGAAGAATGTGTTTAAGCTCCGGCTATCCGGAATTAAACAGGATATATAGGAACATAGGACAATCATAGAAATGATGTGGAAATGAGAGGTTTTGTGAGATGGCAAAGAAGACAGAACAACCGGAATATATTGCGTCGGCATTAAATACCCCGATGCTGAATTACAGAGTATATGTGATGGGGAAGCAGGAGAAGCTCCTGACATTTCTGGTGGCATTTCTGGCAGGTGGTGCACTGGCATTGTTATTCTACGGCGGACAGTTCCGGGATGCGGATGGTGCAGCGACCACGGCAACCTTGATCTGTAATGTGATTTTGTTTGTGGTTGTGGGACTTATTGCAGCGAAGGTAATACTTCCGATCCGATGTGAGATGCAGCAGCAGAAGCGAAAGCGGGAACTGACCCAGCAGTTTCGGAGTCTGCTGGAAGCCCTGGCGGTATCCTTATCATCCGGTATGAATATGACGGAGGCCCTGCGGGGAGCGTATAACGACCTGAAGGTAGAATATTCCGAGGATGCTTATATTGTGGCGGAGGTCAAAGAGATGATAGAGGGCGTAGAGAACAATATTCCGATCGAGAATATGATGCTGGATTTCGGAGAACGCAGTGAGATAGAGGATATTAAGAACTTTGGTACCGTATTTGAGCTCTGTTATCGTGCCGGTGGTAATATGAAGGACATTGTCCGGAGAACCAGTTCGATCATCAGTGAGAAGATAGAGATCACGGCAGAGATTGAGACCAAGCTGGCATCCAATAAGTCACAGTTTACATTGATGCTGATGATACCGGTCCTGATCATGGCAATGCTTAAGATGATGAGCAGTGATTTTGCGGCAAGCTTTTCAACAGTTGCCGGAGTAATCGCGATCACGATTGCAATGGGAATGTTCTTTGCAGCGTATAAATGGGCAAACAAGATTATGGATGTAAAGGGGTGATCATATGCAGTACATATTTTTAACAATCGGAACCGTACTGGCAGTCCTGTTTCTGGTGCAGATGAATCGGGGAAAGAAATATGAATCCATCCTGGAAGGTCTGGATGAAAAGGCATTTCCGCTTCATGAATTATATGGTGTCGGCTTCATGTGGAGTGAGACCTCGATGTTTGGACTGAAAGGAAAGCAGGCAAAGGAGTTAAAGACCAATGCCGGGCTTTTATATGAACCGCAATATGCAGATTATTATGCGAATGTTTACTGGGCACAGACCCTGATGTTTATACATTTATTATCTGCCTGTACATTTTTACTGGCAGGCTTCATGTATTCGGCAGCTGCGCTGGTCTTAGTAGCCGGCATCTTCCTGACGGCGGTCATGGGACTGAACGGAATACAGGGAATGAAAAATACACTGTCCAAGCGGACGGAAGAGTGTGAGAGTCAGCTCCCGGAGGTAGTATCAACTCTGGCGATTCTGATAAATTCAGGCATGATCTTAAGAGAGGCCTGGACTATGGTAGGAGATAACGGAAAAGGAGCGTTTTACGGTCTGATGCAGCAGGCAAGTGACAACATGAAAAATGCTCATTCCGATGCGGATGCCATCTTCTTATTCGGAAGGTCATCCAACTCCGTAGAGATTAAGAAGTTTACCAGTGCTCTTTTACAGAGTATGGAAAAGGGAGGCGCAGAATTAACGGCTTTCCTTGCCAACCAATCCACAGAGTTATGGAGCCTGAAGCGACAGAAAATGCTTCAGGGCGGTGAAAAAGCAGCAACCAAGCTGTTGGGACCGATCGTTATCATCTTTGTTGGGATTGTAATCATCGTCATGACTGCGGCCTTTGCTGGCTCGCTGTTTTGAAATATTGGAGAGAGGAGGTTCAAGAGTTATGAATAAGTTAGACGATATGTTACTGGCTTTACGTGTTAAGGCTGAATGTGCATGGAACAATTTCATGGATTCTGAGCGCGGTGATACAAACTTTGTATCTATGTTACTGATCATCGGAATCGTAGTTGTAATTGCCGGCTTATTCCTTACATTTGGTAAGGGCGTTATGCAGACAATTTCTCAGAAGGTTACAACCTTTATCAATGGACTGTAATCGCACAGCTAGTTATTCAAGTACTTAAGAACCAAAATTTAGAATTTACAAGGAGATCGGAATGTCAATGATTTGGAGCATCGTCTGGGGAATCCTGACGGCAGCGGTTATGTTAATTACAATGAAATATTATATGCCAAGGCTGTTAAAACGCATACAGGTCGGGCATTCTGATTCCTCTTTGGATTCTGAACAAACGGAAGAAATCGTTCCAAAGGACTTATTGGGAAAGCACCGGATCGGGGCAATCATCCTTCTGGTTATATGCGGATGCTTTGCCGGATGGTGCGGTTATGTAGCAGGCGGACATGGAATACCTTTGATCAACACATGGAAGATGACAATTACGTCTCTGGTATTAGCCTGCATTTTTATTACAGATTATGAGATTTTTATGATTCCGAATCTGTGTCCTGCAATCTTGGGAATCGCAGGAATTATATTTACGATTCTGGATTTTGTTATAAACGGAGGAAGTGCAATCGCAGGCTTTTTGAGTAATCTGATCGCTCTGATCATCAGCCTGATTGTACTTCTTATTATGTCGAAAGTAACAAAGGGCGGCCTGGGCATGGGCGATGTAAAACTGTTCAGTACACTTGGGTTCCTGTGTGGGATCTACGCATTACTGTATACGTTATTGTTTTCGTTCGTATCGTGTGCACTTGTATCCACCGTCCTGTTGATCATAAAGAAAAAGCATTTGAAGGATGCACTGCCGATGGGGCCGTTTATCTGGCTGGGATTCCATGTGGCAGTATTATTGACACTGATATAGGAAAGGTGAATCGGAATGAAACAGTCAACGTTAATTACAATATGCTTAGTCGTGCTGATGGTATTTGGATGGATGTCCGGATTCATGTCAATCGGAGATAAGAATGAGAAAGAGAATGAATATGAGGCCTACCTTGCAGATGCAAAGGAGTATCTCGGCAGAGGTTTATATCAGAAGGCAGCACAGGAATATGAGAAAGCAATCTCGCTGAATAATACAGAAGAGCTATGGACAGATATGATAGATGCATATGAAGCCTGCTATGCGGAGAATAAGTCTGTATATGATGATTACCAGACAGAATTAAAAAGTGCAATTTCTCAGTATAGTAGCAATGCGGAGTTTCAATGTAAGCTGACACAGTTATATATATCAAAGGGAGAATATGAGGATGCCTATAAGACAGCGAAGAAAGCAGTTGAAAACGGAATCAACAATGATGAACTGAATCAGTTATATCTGGAAACAAAATATGCATACGACATAGATTGGAATGCATATCAGGATTACCGGGGCTTAAGTGAAGGATATTATGCTGTGAATCACAATGGAATATGGGAATATTTGGCAGAGGACGGAACGGCAGTAGAGGTAGAAGAAGCAAGAATGGCTGGGTCTATTGGTGAAGATGGAAATCGTATGATTGCAAGTCCTGTGAAAACATCAAAAGAAACAGCAAGCATGCAGTT
>CABQJA010000151.1 GCA_902464345.1 uncultured Clostridium sp. | reverse complement strand
CAGTATCGTTCAATATGAGAAGGATTTTAAATACTGGAAAAAATTATATAATAAGAAAGAACAGTATCTGCGTGCCAAACAGAACACTGCAGAAGCCGTAAAGACCCGTATCGAGGAACGCTTCCCTGAATACGAAGGAAAGCTTCATCTGCTGGATGTATGGACGCCGGTCTCTTACGCCAGACGATTAAATGATTATAAGGGTGCCTATATGCGATTTATCACAACCGCAACCAGCACCAACGCTTTTCTGTCTTCTGAAGTGAAGGGCCTGCGCAATGTCTATCTGGCAAATCACTGGCTTCGTTATCCGGGCGGCATTCCGACAGCCGCTTATATGGGACGTCAGGTCATTGAAGAAATAAAAGAACTGGAGTCGTAATGGCTCCGGTTCTTTTATTTATCATCTGTTTGCTTCTCCAATAAATCCGGTCTGCGCTCCTGCGTTCTCTTCACAGACTGCTCGTGCCGCCACTTTTCTATATTGGCATGATGTCCGGAAAGCAGAATATCCGGCACACGCATTCCCATAAATTCCTCCGGTCTGGTATACTGCGGGTACTCCAGAAGATTTTCATGGAATGATTCAAACTCCGCGGATACATCATTGTTCAGAACCCCAGGCACCAGTCTGGAAATACAGTCGATCATCACCATCGCCGGCAGCTCGCCGCCGGTCAGTACATAGTCGCCGATCGAAACATGATCTGTCACGATCATCTCCAGAATACGCTCATCCACACCCTCATAATGTCCGCACAGAATGATCAGATCTTCTTCCTTTGCCAGCTCTTCTGCCAGTCCCTGATTAAATACCTGTCCCTGCGGTGTCATATAGACTACCCGCGGCTTCTTTTCAAGTCCATCGGTAATATGCTTCCAGGTCCGATAGATCGGTTCTGCCTGCATAACCATGCCGGCACCACCGCCATATGGATAATCATCTACATGACCATGCTTTTCGGTCGTAAAATCCCGGATATTCACCGCTTCAATCTGAATCAGATTATTTTTCATTGCCCTTCCGGTAATACTGGTCGAAAGTCCCTGCATTATCATCTCCGGAAATAATGTCATTACATGAAACTTCATTCCAACATTCCTTTCATCAAACGCACAACTACCTTCGGCTCTTCTACATCCACATCAAGAATACACTGCTCAATTGCCGGAATCAGAAGCTCTTTTCCGGATTCCATTCTGACTACATATACATCATTGGCTCCGGTTTCCATGACATCGGTCAATACACCAAGACAATTACCGTCCTCTTCATAAACCTTTGCATCTATAATATCTGCGATATAAAACTCGCCCTCTTCTAACGGAACTGCATTCTCTCTGGTAACCCACAGACCAGCCCCCTTATATTTTTCAACATCATTAATATTATCTATTCCTTTAAACTTTAAGATTGCCTGATTCTTAAAGAATTTACAGCCTTCTACTTCAACCGGAATCTTCTGTCTGCCGGTATCGATCACGCATTCCTTCAGGTAGGAAAAACGATCCAGATCATCTGTGGTCGGATAGATCTTTACCTCTCCACGGATTCCATGTGTACTTGTAATTACACCTACTTTTAATAAATCTTCCATTTCATTCTCCATTATACGAAAGAACCACCGAAGGAGTTTCCTCCGTCAGTGGTTTTCTGTCATCGTTATCCGATTTTCACTTCAACCTTTTTGTCACCTTTTGAAGCTGCTGCTTTTACTACAGTACGGATTGATTTTGCAATGGAACCCTGCTTACCAATCACTTTACCCATATCATCAGCGGCCACCTGTAAGTCGATCGTAATTACACCATCGGATTCAGTCTGCGTTACAACAACCTCATCTGGGTGATCAACTAGGGATTTTGCAATTAGTTTTACTAATTCAACCATATTCACATGCCTCCCTATTTCTCGATACCAGCGTGCTTCAGAAGCTTGGCAACAGTCTCAGTTGGCTGAGCTCCGGTAGCTAACCATTTCTTTGTTGCTTCTTCATCGAACTTAATAACACTTGGTTCCTGGTTTGGATCGTAAGTACCGATTTCTTCGATAAATCTACCATCTCTTGGTGATCTTGCATCAGCAACTACTACTCTATAAAAAGGAGCCTTCTTGTGTCCCATTCTTCTTAAACGAATCTTTACTGCCATGTTTTTCACCTCCTTAAAAAAATTCTATAATAAAATGATTATAGGCTTAACTTAAAATGGGAATCTCATTCCCCGGCGTCTCTTACCGCCCTTCATGCCGGCAAACTGTTTCATCATCTTCTTTGACTGTTCAAACTGCTTGACAAACCGGTTCACCTCTGAAATATCAACTCCGGCTCCGGCTGCAATCCTGCGTTTCCGGCTGACACTCATAATATCCGGATTCGCACGCTCCTCCGGTGTCATCGACAGGATGATTGCCTTTGGATGAGCGGCAGCATTGTCATCAATCTGAACATTCTTTAACTGACTGCCCATTCCCGGAAGCATCGACAGCATTTCCTGCATGCCTCCCAGCTTATCCATCTGTTCCAAGCTGTCCAGGAAATCGTTATAATCGAAGCCGTTTTTCTTCAGCTTCTGGGTCATTTCCTTCGCTTTCTCTTCATCAATGGCCGCCGTAGCTTTTTCAATCAGAGACTCTACATCTCCCATGCCAAGGATCCGGCTTGCCATACGATCCGGATAGAACTGTTCCAGATCCGAAAGCTTCTCACCCATACCAATATATAGAATCGGCTTTCCTGTTACCGCACAAATAGAAAGTGCAGCACCGCCTCTGGCATCGCCATCCAACTTTGTCAGAACAACGCCGTCAATTCCGATCTTCTCATTAAAATTCGTTGCAACATTCACTGCATCCTGACCGGTCATGGCATCTACAGTTAACAGGGTATACGTAACTGCCACCTGACTCTTGATCTCTTCCAGCTCCTCCATCATTGCCTCATCTACATGAAGCCGTCCGGCTGTATCCAGAAATACCAGATTCTGATGATTCTTGGATGCATGCTCTATCGCTGCTTTTGCAATATCTACCGGCTTATGGTTATCACCCATGGTAAATACCGGGACTCCAACCTTCTCACCGTTGATCTCCAACTGTTTGATCGCTGCCGGCCGATATACATCCAGTGCCACCAGCAATGGTTTCTTACCTTTGTTCTTAAACTGTCCTGCCAGCTTCGCTGCCGTTGTTGTTTTACCTGCACCCTGCAGACCACACATCATGACAACCGTAATCTCATTGGACGGAAGAAGCTTTATCTCTGTGGTCTCTGATCCCATCAGATTCACCATTTCTTCCTTTACGATCTTAATAACCATCTGTCCCGGATTCAATCCGTTCAGAACGTCCTGTCCGATTGCCCGCTCACTGACTGTATTAATAAATTGCTTTACGACCTTGAAGTTAACATCCGCCTCCAGCAATGCACGTTTTACTTCCTTCATTGCTTCCTGGACATCCTTCTCTGTCAAAGCGCCCTTGCTTCTCAGCTTTTTAAATACCGTTTGAAGTTTTTCCGATAAACTGTCAAATGCCATTCAGGCCTCCTAATACTCTTCCAAAATCTCTCTGGATAACCGTTCCATCTCTTCAATCCTGTCAACCAAAGCAGCATCTGCATTGGCTTTCTTTAATCCGGCTGCAATCTTCTGAATCTCTGCTACCTTCTGCTTTGTACTCTGGAACTTCTCTACCAGCTTTAATTTCTCTTCATATTCCTCAAGGGTCTTATCACACCGTCTGATCAGATCATATACACCCTGCCGGCTAATGCCTTCCATCTCGCCCACTTCTGTATATGACATATCCTGAAATACGATATCCTCGTAAATCCGCTTCTGGTGCTCTGTCAATAATTCACCGTAAAAATCATATAGCATGGACTGTCGCAGGATCTTTTCTACTTCCATGTCAGTCCTCCTTGTAAAGGTTATTTGCTTTACACGTTGCTATTATATATAGGTTGTTTTTATTTGTCAAGCATTTTTCCTTGACAAAATAAATATTATTGTTTCTGCCCGGTTTCGGTCTGCGGTTTCCATTTATAATAGAACTGAATCAGACCGATTCTTGACTTCGTATCTGTTTTCTCATTCAGGTTATTGATATGCCGGTAAAGAGCTGCCCTGGAAATAAATAACCGATCCGCAATCTCCTGTACATTATCATCTGAAATCAGCAGCTGCTCCAGTACTTCCTTTTCCCGGTCGGTCAGATCGTAACGGCTTATAAATGCATTCATTTTCTCTTCTTCCGGCAACTCTGCCTTAATCTGTTTTCCTGTCGGTTCCTGCCCTGAACGGTTCCTGAGTCCCTGGTAGATAAAGATTCCGATGCTTAACAGCATAAATACCACCAATGACACAATGATGATTCCCACCGGATTCCCGGAACTTAACAGGGCGAGTGACCCGGTTCCCGTCAGGACCGCAAACAGATTATTGACCGCACGTCCCATGCCGGCCCACAATTCCGGGACTTTCATATATTGTGAAATCTCCAGAAATCCCGTCATGAAATATACGACAAAAAATCCCGCTGACAGATAGAACACTACCAGCCCGGCCCTGAACGGACCACCCCACTGAAGAATCACAATGCAGATCGTCGATAGCAGCGTGACACAGTACATGATCAGATTCATATGTCTCCGTTCATTCAGATCAAATATAATGCCTGCCAGAAGACCTCCGGCCGCCAGAAGCAGCCGCGGCCATTCACCGATATCTGTGCTTCCTCCGGCATGAACCAGTGTCACTGCATTGTCCAGCAAGGAGAAGATTCCGGTCATAAGTGCTACGATTCCACATAACAGCCATGCACACCCCCGCATTGTTTTATCTCCGGATGTATCTGCGGCTGTTTCTCCGGAAATTCCTGTCTGCCCGTTCCGAGAAATTTCCATCTGTCTGTTCCAAGAAGTTCCTGTCTGCCCATTTCGAAAAGTCTGCCACAGCAGCCAGCCAAATATCCCCACACAGACGGCCAGGATTCCTTCCTGCAGCCAGACTGTCCGTGCGATCTTATGATATAAATACTGTATCAGGATTCCGATTGCATAAGAGCAGCCGGAAAATCGTGCCAGGCAGCGGTTCTTCCACCATAAGCCTGCCGCTGCATAGTAAACGGCACTGCCTGCAATCCCCAGTATCACAAACGTCACACAGCCAAACAGCATAATCCCGTGATAGGTACCCGCCTGATGGATTCCGATGATTCCGATGATGCTCAGAACCGCTCCCGATATACCGAAACCGTTTTTCCGCTTTCCTTTCATGAAACGATTCAGGAACGGAAACAGCAGGAACCCAAGAACACTGACGCCCAATATGTAATTCTGTGCCTGTACTACGCCCTGTGCATCCGTAACCAGCGCCATACGGTCATCAAACTGGTATTCCGTTCCCAGGAACAGAAAGTGAAAGAATGCCAGTGTCAATATTCCCATAATCGTTTTTTGACTTATGCTTGTTTCTTTCATGCAATGTCCTCTATCTCATAGTATCCGTATATTTCTTTCCAATATCTCTCCTGCATCTGATAATATTATATACAACTATCACATTTTCTCAAGTTTCCATCTGGTTTTTCCTCATTTTCTCCTTCTTTTTCGCTTTCATTCCCTGTTT
>CABQJA010000150.1 GCA_902464345.1 uncultured Clostridium sp. | reverse complement strand
TTTTGTATAGGGGTAAGGTGTCACATCAATTGTAACCCTACACGAGTGAGAATGCGAATGAGAAAGCGAATGTTGCTATTTCGGAAGAATCATAGTATAATCATGTTCAAGTATGGAATGAACGGATTTGACGGAGAATGAAGAAAAGGACGTGAGAGCATGGATAATACACAGCACATTAGTGTGATTAAAGAGAACGGACTGGAAGTTACGGATATTTTAGCACAGGTATATGAAGCGTTGTCTGAGAAGGGCTATAATCCGGTAAGCCAGATCGTGGGATATATTATGAGCGGTGACCCGACCTATATTACCAGCTATAAGGGTGCCAGAAGCCTGATCATGAAGGCGGAACGGGACGAAATTATAGAGGTTCTGTTGGAAAATTACATTGATACGAGATTGAAGTAGGAATCGGGGCAGAGGTACAATATGAGAATCATGGGATTGGATTTCGGAACGAAGACGGTTGGAGTGGCAATCAGTGATCCGTTAATGGTAACGGCACAGCCGATTGAGACCATTACCAGAAAGTCTGCGAACAAGCTTCGGCAGACGTTGGCACGGATTGAAACACTGATCGTGGAGAATCAGGTGGAACTGATCGTACTGGGCTATCCGAAGAATATGAACAATACCGTCGGTGAGCGTGCACAGGCATGCGAGGCATTTAAAGAGGATCTGGAGCGCCGGACGGCACTTCCTGTAGTCTTATGGGATGAACGTATGACAACTATGGAGTCGGAGCGGATTCTGATGGCAGGTGAGGTGCGTCGTGAGAACCGGAAGGCTGTGATCGATCAGATGGCTGCAGTATTGATCCTGCAGAGTTATATGGATGCGAAAAAGCATGAGACCGAAGAAGCATAGAACAGAGCATAGATTCGAAGATTAAGCAGTTTGGATGAAGCATAATTCAGATATTGGAGGAAATATGGAAGAGAATCAGGAATTAAGAACGGTTCCGTTTGTGACAGAAGATGGTGAACAGGTAGAAATGTATGTCCTGGAGGAGACAACTCTTCAGGGAATTCATTATATATTAGTTACAGAAGATCTGAGTGACGACAGCGAAGAAGCGGTTGTGATGATCATGAAGGAAGAAAAACAGTCAGACGAGGATGAATTTGCATTATATGATATGGTTGAGAATGAGGATGAGCTTCAGGCCGTGGCAAAGGTATTTGCTGAGCTGATGGAAGACGTTGATTTCGAACTGTAATCACACGCAGATGATTCATAAATGGACGGAAGTAGTGTTGACAGAGCGTGAAATGGAGGTTTTTATTTAAATGAAAAAAATGGAAAATACGAAGCCGGTTAAGATTATCCCATTGGGTGGATTGGAACAGATCGGTATGAATATCACGGCAATCGAGTATGAGGACACGATTGTAGTGGTGGATTGCGGTCTTTCGTTCCCGGATGATGAGATGCTGGGAATCGATCTGGTTATTCCGGATGTGACCTATCTGAAAGAGAATGCAGATAAGGTAAAGGGACTGGTAATCACACATGGTCATGAGGACCATATCGGAGCAATTCCTTATGTAGAGAAGGAAATCAATATGCCGATTTATGCCACAAAGCTGACAATGGGCATTATTGAAGGAAAATTAAAGGAACATAACCTGATGCAGAATATTAAGCGGAAGGTTGTAAAGCATGGTCAGATCATTAATCTGGGATGCCTGCGTGTAGAGTTTATCAAGACGAATCACAGTATTGCCGATGCATCCGCACTGGCAATTTACACACCGGCGGGAATCCTGGTGCATACCGGAGACTTCAAGGTGGATTATACACCGGTATTCGGTGAGGCGATTGATCTGCAGCGGTTTGCGGAATTAGGTAAAAAGGGAGTACTGGCACTGATGTGTGACAGTACGAATGTAGAACGGCCCGGCTTTACGATGTCGGAGCGGACAGTTGGTAAGACCTTTGATAACATCTTTGCAGACAATCAGGATCACAGAATTATTGTGGCAACGTTTGCATCGAATGTGGATCGTGTGCAGCAGATTGTAAACTCTGCCTATAAATACGGCAGAAAAGTGGTGGTAGAAGGAAGAAGTATGGTAAATATCATCACCGTTGCACAGGAACTCGGATATATCCGGATCCCGGATAATACATTGATCGATATTGAAGAACTGAAGAATTATCCGGACGAGAAGACGGTTCTGATCACGACCGGAAGCCAGGGTGAGAATATGGCCGCTCTTTCAAGAATAGCAGCCAATATCCATAAAAAGGTATCTATTAAGCCGGGGGATACTGTAATTTTAAGCTCCACTCCGATTCCGGGAAATGAGAAAGCGGTTTCCAGAATCATTAACGAGCTGGAAATGAAGGGCGCAAAGGTAATCTTCCAGGATACACACGTATCCGGACATGCCTGTCAGGAAGAGATCAAGCTGATCTATACATTAACAAAGCCGAAGTATGCGATTCCGGTGCATGGAGAGTACCGACATCTGAAGCGTCATGCGGAACTGGCAGAAAGTCTTGGAATTGATAAGCAGCATATCTGTATTCTGTCCAGCGGTGATGTACTGGAGATCTGTGAGGATTATGCAGAGGTGGTAGATACCGTTCCGGCAGAGGGCATTCTGGTAGACGGTCTGGGTGTTGGTGATGTAGGAAACATTGTTTTACGGGATCGTCAGATGCTTTCGCAGAACGGACTGATCATTGTAGTCGTGACGCTGGAAAGCGGCAGTAATCAGGTACTGGCAGGACCGGATATCGTATCCAGAGGATTCGTATATGTCCGGGAAGCTGAGAATCTGATGGAAGAATGCAGGGATGTGGTAGAAGATGCCCTGATGCGGTGCCTGGATCATAACATTACAGACTGGGGCAAGCTGAAAACAACCATGCGTGATGATCTGAGCGAGTTTTTATGGAGGAGAACGAAGCGGAATCCGATGATTCTGCCGATTATCACAGAAGTATAAGGGGGAAGGATTCATGCAGGCAGCAATTAATATGGCACAGGAATTGAATAAGGAGCTCCTGAACAGTGAGGAATACCGACGCTACCGGGAGACGAACCGGAGACTGAAAGAGGATGCAGAACTGTACGGACGGTATAATGAATTCCGGCGCCGGAATTGCGAGATGCAGACCAGTGAAGGTGACAGCAATCTGTATGATGAGGTCTTTAATTTAGTGAAAGAATATGATACAATTCTACAGGATACCCGTGTGAGTGACTTTATGATGGCAGAACAGCATCTGTGTAATCTGATGCAGGAAGTATATAACGCAATGACACAGGGGTTGGAGCTCGATTACGAATATTTAGAGAAGTAGGTGCAGTCATGACGGATAAAAACATGAAAAATGCATTGCGGATTGTATTCCGGGTACTGGTCAACATTATCATTATATTGTTACTGATCCAGGTATTTACGATGGCATATAATTTTGCATATAAAGTGTTTACTGACAACTGTATGGATCCGCGGGACAACAAGGAAATACAGTTTGTGATAAAGCCGGATACCTCTACAGTGGAGATCGTGGATGATCTGATCGCAGATGGACTGGTGGAAGGTAAATATGTAATGCTGGTCAAGATCTATGCATCCGGTTATCATGGCAAGATGAAGCCGGGAACTTATACATTGATGCGTTCTATGACGCAGGATGAAATATTGAAGACAATTACAGGTACAGTGGAGGAGAAAAAGGATGATAGTCAATGAAAGAGTCGTATCTTTCATCAATTCACTGAATCCGGAAATAGACTCTCTGGTTTACCAGATTGAACGGGAAGCCAGAGAAGAAGAGGTTCCAATTGTTCGTACGGAAACACGGGAATTATTAAAGGTTCTGGAATTAATACAGAAACCGCGGAGAATTCTTGAGGTTGGCACGGCAGTTGGATTTTCTTCTATTTATATGAGTCAGTATCTGCCGGAGGGTGGAAGTATCACTACAATTGAGAAGTATCCGCCGAGAATTGAGGCGGCGAAAAAGAACTTTGCACGGACTGGGACAACGGATCGGATCACCTTGCTGGAAGGTGATGCAGCGGAGATATTAAAGGAACTGACACAGGAATATGATATGATCTTCATGGATGCGGCGAAAGGACAGTATATCCATTTCTTTCCGGAGGTAATAAGACTGCTGGCACCGGGTGGAATGCTGGTATCGGATAATGTGCTGCAGGATGGTGATGTGCTGGAATCGCATTATGCGATCACGAAGAGAAACCGGACGATTCACAGTCGTATGCGGGAATACCTGTATACCCTGAAGCATCATCCGATGCTGGAAACGGCAATCATTCCGATCGGGGATGGTGTGGCGGTCAGCACCAGAATTGAACCACAGGTTAAAGGAGAGAATTAGAATGAGACCAGTCGAATTATTAATTCCGGCAGGGAGTCTGGAAGTGTTGAAAACAGCTGTCCGTTATGGTGCGGATGCGGTATATATTGGTGGCGAGGCATTCGGGCTTCGGGCGAAAGCGCATAATTTTACAATCCCGGATATGCAGGAGGGAATTGCGTTTGCACATGAGCATGGATGCAAGGTCTACCTGACGGTGAATGTGTTTGCGCATAACCGGGATATAGAAGGGATTCGGGAATATTTTCGAACCCTGCAGGATGTTCCGGTGGATGCACTGATCATATCGGATCCGGGTGTGTTTATGATGGCGAAGGAGCTGCTTCCGGATATGGAGATCCATATCAGCACGCAGGCCAATAATACGAATTATGAGACCTATCGGTTCTGGTACCGGCTGGGGGCCAAACGGGTGGTATCGGCGAGAGAACTGTCATTGCAGGAAATTGGTGAGATCCGGCGGAATATCCCGGAGGACATGGAGATAGAATCCTTTATTCACGGAGCAATGTGTATTTCTTATTCCGGAAGATGTCTGCTCAGTAATTATTTTACCGGCAGGGATGCCAATCAGGGAGCCTGTACACATCCGTGCAGGTGGAAATATGCTGTAGTGGAGGAGAAACGTCCGGGCGAATATCTTCCGGTCGAAGAGGATGATCGTGGAACCTATATATTTAACTCCAAGGATTTATGCATGATCGAGCATATTCCGGAGATGATAGAGGCTGGAATTGACAGTTTTAAGATCGAAGGAAGAATGAAAACTGCATTATATGTAGCAACGGTAGCAAGAACATACAGAAAAGCAATCGATGATTATAAGACATCACCGGAGCTTTATCAGAAGAATCTGGACTATTACCGGGCGGAAATTTCCAAATGCACATACCGGCAGTTTACTACCGGATTTTATTTCGGGAAAACAACAGAGGATTCGCAGATTTATGATAACAATACGTATATTCGGGAATATACGTATCTGGGCATGGTGGAACGGACGGATGAACAGGGACGGCTGGTTTTGGAACAGCGGAATAAGTTTACGGTCGGAGAAACGATAGAAGCCATGCTGTTTAACGGAGAAAATCGGGAGCTGACCGTGCAGGGCATCTGGGATGATGCCGGAAATGCCATGGAATCCGCACCGCATCCGAAGCAAAGCCTGCATGTGGATCTCGGAATGCCGCTTTCGGTTGGTTGCATATTACGGAGGAAGGAAGGCTAGCCTTCCTCCAGTTTTTGACGTAGTTTTTCAAGGGCCCGTTTTTCGATACGGCTGACGTAGGAACGGGAAATCTTCAGACGGCTGGCTACTTCTTTCTGGGTCAGAG
>CABQJA010000149.1 GCA_902464345.1 uncultured Clostridium sp. | reverse complement strand
CCCTACATTCTATACCTTTTATTCACAACCCTTGTTTACAGCTTCACTCTTCATAGTCCCTGTATCACCCCAGCACCAGCTTCATCAGCACCTTATCCAGCATCAGTGTGCAGTTCCATGGATTCAGAATTACCCCTTTCAGCTCGTCCACCTGAAGGGCCGAATGAAACAACTGATCTATATCCGCCAGAAATGTGGATTTCACACTGTCTCCGCCTTTTAACTCCTCTTCAAAGCCGGTAAATGCCAGCCACCATATTCCTCCATCCGGAGTCTGTGTCGCCTGCAGATGAATCTTTCCATCCGGTCCCGGCGGTTCCACTGCTACGATCAACTGGCCCTGTTCCTGCATCCGGCGCCGAATGACTGTCAGTGCATGCGCCAGTGCTTCCTGGGACGGCTCCCGCTGCAGTCCGGCAATTGCCGCTTCTATCTTCTCATTTCCCTGTAATCCGGGATCTATTCTTTTATCCTCTTGCATATTACTGATAACTCCTATCCGGTTATAACCAATCCTTACTTGACCTGCAGACACCTCCCTGCATGATCAGTCTCATTATACATTGCTGATTTTATTTCCGTCAATTCTTTCCCCCGAAATACACATACCCTTCTCCCTGCAATCATATAGTAAGATTACAGAGAGAGGGGTATCTTTATGAAAATTCAATGGAAACCATTTATCATTGCACTTGCAATTCCACTTGCCACCGGACTGCTGGCTGCTCTGCTCACCGCCAGAAACATGATGCTTTTTCAGATGGTCAATCTGCCACCGCTGGCTCCACCGGGCTGGCTATTTCCTGTCATCTGGACGATCCTGTATCTTCTCATGGGATTTGCATCCTACCTGATCTATGTCCGGCAACCGGAATCCGGCCGTGCCCTTTTATTTTATTTTCTGCAGCTTTGCGTTAACTTCTTCTGGCCCATTCTGTTTTTTAATCAGCAGTTGTATCTCATTTCCTTTTTATGGATCATTCTGCTCTGGCTCCTGGTTCTATTCACCTTCGCTGAGTTTTACTGTATATCCCGAATCGCCGGCTGCTGTCTGATCCCCTATCTGGTCTGGGTTACAATTGCCGGTTATCTGAACCTGGGCATTTATCTCTTAAATTGATCCCGGTTCTAAATTACCGGTATCTCCGGCATGATCGTCACCTGTATCAAATGTCCTCCCGGATTCAAACGCCCGACATATTATATTACAGATATGCCCGGATATCCACCGTCAGCTTTTCCTCCAGATTGATCAGGCGCTTTGCAATGTCCTTCGTCTTTTCCTCCGCACCCTGATACTGATTCAGATATCTGTGAAGCGTTTTCACACCCATATTACACCCGTCCGTCATCAGGTCCGCAATGGTCTCGTCCGACTGATCCATGACCAGCTTCACATTCGTTTTTATCCACGACATACTCTTTGCGATCGGATTCGGATCTTTCCCGTCATCCTGACTGGCGAGCAGAAGCATCTGTATTTCCTCCCGGAGCTTCTCATGCTTATTTCTGCACTCTGTCAATAATTTGCGGAAAGTCGGATTCTTCACATAAGAAAGCACCTCATCAATGGATGTTACACCCATTTTGATTCCGGCATCACACTCCCGCAACAGTTTAATACTATCTGATTCTGCCATATTTTCCCGGCTCCTTTTCGTTTTTACGAGTAGTATGTACCGGAAAAGCCTGTTTTATTCTTCGCCTGTTTTCTGCAAAGCAGCACATAAAATACCACACTGATTCCGATCATCGGCAACAGCATGATCAATGAAGAAGCCACACTGTCACCCTTCCAGCCGGAGACCTTACTGCCATCAAAATAATATTGCAGGATTCCCGGTGAGGCATTATTTACCGCATGAAGGATCGCCGCCGGCCAGATGGAGCCTGTCCTACAGGTCACATAGGTCAGAATCGTACCGATTGCCACCGACATCACACACATGGCTGCAAAGCCGGTAAACGGATAGCCCAGGTAACCAAAGCCGAAATTATGTCCCAGATAGATCATCGGCCAATGCCAGATGCCCCAGATTATCCCTCCGACCGGAACTGCCCATTTCGCATCCATGAGTTTTAACAGTTTCGGCATCATATAACCTCGCCAGCCCAGCTCTTCACCCAGTGCCGCAAAGGATACAAAGACCCCATTCACGATTGATGCAAACGGCTGTATAAACAGCAGGCTTCCAAGCTCCTCTGCCACCTCTGTCGAAAATGCTTCCGGTGACAGCAGCAAACGCAATCCATTTCCCAGTTCAAAATAGATCCATGGCAGTATCATCACCATAAGATAAAGGATCCATTTCTTATTTTTAAGATTAATCCCAAGTAACATGGAATCCGTTCCGGAGAATGCAAACCCTTCCTTCGTCAGTCGTCTGGTAAGCAGCATTCCCAGAGTCGGACACAACATGGCGATCCCACCGATCAGACTCGCCATCGGTGTCAGGCTGCCCTCTTCATCCAGATATATGCCTCCACTCAGGATCCAGAGCAGAAACACGCCCCAGGTCAGTCCAAAGGTCAGTCCGAGATATAGAAATAATCGTTTCTTAGTCATAGAAATCCACCTCCCGATCCTCATTTAACCGGCAGGTAAGCCGATACGAAAGCCAGTACAGAACAAGCGCCAGCACCGGCATCCCCACTTCCAGACCTACAACCAGGCTCTGATGGGTCTCTGTCCAGTTGATAAGCACATACAGATCAAATCCGGTCCAGACACTTAAATCTCCAAACAACAGATATGCAAATGCACCCAGTACCAATGCCAGCAGAAACAACCGCTTGATCATGATTCCTTTCTTCGTTCCCAGGGTAATGATAATCGGAAGCTCTACCGCCAGAATGATCACTGGAACTGCCACAAACAGACATAGCATTTGTCCATTCATACTGACTGCATCCTGCAAGACATTCTCTCCCGCATTTGCATTAAATATAATCGTCCAGAAAAGCATAAGGGAAAGTATCACATAATATGTAATTCCAAAAAACAAATACACCGATCCGATATACGCATGTTTCTGAAACGGAAGCACCTTTATCATCCTGCGGGTCTGATTCTTCTCATCTGCCCGGAGCAGACTTCCGATCCATGCAGAAAGCGGAACCACGATCAGTACCATCTCTATACCCACAAGCAGGCACGCCAGACCGGCATCACAGATAAACCCGGTCATTGCATCATCTGTCATACTGTCCGCCAGATATCCCTCTCCCGCAAGCACCAGATCCCCACCCGGCAGAAGAAGCCGAAGCAGCAGAAACAGGATTGTCAGACCAAGCAGTCCGAATACCAGAAGCTTTCCGCTGACCACCACATAATTTTTATAAAGTAATCCGCCCATTATGCAACACCCCGCTTTCGTTCAGCGATCCGGACACTGATCCCATAAGAACCGGCCAGCATGACAATTGCCACACATACAGGAATATAGGACTTATGCATTAAGAACTCCGGAATTGCCTGAATATTCAACGCCGCATTCTCCTCCAGAAAGATAGCTCCAATCTCCTTTATATGCGGAACGACCAATGCTGCTCCGACCAGAATGACCGGCAGGATCTGTACAATCAAGATCCGGTCCACGCCCAGTAAATACTCAAACGGAATAAACAGTGCCAGATAAATGATCATAAAGGATGCGAAGCTCACAATTGCGCCGAAAAAATCGGCAAACACCATAAACTTCGTCAACCTTGACAGTACAAAGATAATGATCGTATCCATCAGAAACCCGACCATGGTAAAGCTGAGTCCGGTGATATATCTGCTTGCCACACGCTTTGCAACCGAAATCGGCAATGCTCCCGCAAGCTTCTGGAAGGATGCATTCCTGTCATCCAGAAATACATTCGCCACATTTTCGGTAAATGCCATCGGTATCAGAAGTACAAAAATCATACAATACTGCATCAGCGTGGCTACCCGCTCCGCTGTCAGATCGCCGTCTGCGATCATATTGTGAAAGCCATTCGCCAGATTGCCGTGCTCGGAGCTGATCAGAACCAGAACCGATACCAGTAAAACTCCAACACAGATACATATAAATGTAAAGAGCTGCCGTTTCAGGCAGAAGAAATCTTTTATCAATAACCCTTTCATATCTGCCTCCTATTCACCATCCGGCCGTATACCGTTCGCCCGGTTTACATAATAGATCATAATCTCTTCCAGACTCGCCGGTTCTATCACCATGTCCGGGTACTGTTTCTCACAGGTATGCCGGTCATTGACCAGAACCTCTGCTCCGAATGAAGATAACTGAACAGAAACCACCAGACTCATATCGATCAATGACAGATCCTGTTTCCGACACTTTAAGATTCCATGACTTTCCATTAATTCATCCTTATTACCGGTCAGCACGATCCTGCCGCCGTCAATAAATACCACCTCATCTGCCAGCTTCTCCAGATCACCGGTGATGTGGGAAGAAAGCAGGATCGTATGATCCTCCTCTAAGACATATTCCCTGAAAATCTCCAGCATCTCATTCCGTACTACCGGATCCAGTCCGCTGGTCGGTTCATCCATGATCAGCAGCTTCGCATTGTGCGACAGTGCCGTTGCAATCTGGAGTTTCATCCGCATGCCGCGTGAGAACGCTCCGCACCGTTTCTTCGTTGGCAGGGAGAACCGTTTCAGATATTCGAAGAACTGCTCCTCATTCCATTCTTTATAGATATTCTTCATCATGAGATTAATATCCCGTGCCGTCAGAAAATCATGGAATCCCATTTCATCGAATACAACCCCGATCTTCTCTCGCAATGCTGCCGAATCCCGGTCAATGCTCTCTCCGAATACCCGGATTTCCCCGGTATCTCTCCGGATTGCATCCAGGATCAGCTGGATCGTTGTGGTTTTTCCTGCTCCGTTCTGTCCGATAAACCCACAGATACTTCCCTCCGGTACCGCGAAGCTGACCCGGTCCAGCTTAAAATCTCCGTAATCCTTCACCACACCATCAAGTTCAATTACATTCATTCCTTCTTCCATACTACCCTTTACCTCCGGCTCCTCTCCTCATACAACAACGCAAGCATCTCCTGTAAATCCTCCTGTGAAATCTTTCCGAGAACCGCTTTATCAACGGCCGCTTCCATAAGCTCCTGAATCGTAAACAGCAGTCCTTCCCGGACGATATCACCGTTGATCTTCTTCACAAAGCTCCCCTTTCCGGTTATGGACTCAATAAACCCATCCCGTTCCAGATCCTCATAGGCACGCTTCGTCGTGATGATACTGATTTTTAATTCTTTGGCAAGCACACGCATGGATGGAAGAGCGTCCCCTTCCGCCAGCTGCCCAGCCATAATCTGTCCCTTGATCTGTTCCTCGATCTGCTCATAGATCGGAACACCGGAACTGTTTGAAATAATAATATCCATATTCATTTCCTTTACGCGTAAGTATATTGTATATATTCAATATACACACTTGACCTCCCTATGTCAACCGATTCTTATCTTATGTGCCACTACGTGCCGGCTGGTGCATAAAATGCTGTGTTTATTGCCCTCCTCAACAGATTTTGCTTTGGGATGATGGAACTTCACGATACCGGAACTTCTGTCATATACTCAGGCCACATCTTTTGCAGGCAAGATTTTCAGCATTGTAGAAATGGAGCCTCTGTCCTTGTTTTATGTGCGGCCCTAGAAGCACGTCGGTTCTTGGACTGCGTATTGTGCAGTCCTATGTACCGCTAC